>NZ_JBJIAA010000009.1:0-219200 GCF_045310695.1 Clostridium neuense | reverse complement strand
TATGCGGGTGTAGCTCAATGGTAGAGCCCTAGCCTTCCAAGCTAGTCACGAGGGTTCGATTCCCTCTACCCGCTCCATTTTTATATTCAAAATAAGGCGTATAAGCGCCCATAGCTCAGTTGGATAGAGTGACAGACTTCGAATCTGGAGGTCGTGGGTTCGACTCCCTCTGGGCGCACCAAATATACACATTAAATAAGGCATTGCGTAAGGTTGATAGTAGCTTATCAGCCTTTATTTTTTTATTTTTCCCGCACTTTTCCCGCACTAGAAAAGTATAAGAAAAATTCCCGCATTTTATTTCCACATTAAGCAAATAAATCGTTGAGCTTTTGAGCTGCATCATTTTTCTTTTCAGGCATAACGTGAGTATAAATATTACTTGTTATAGAAATGTCTGAATGTCCTAATAACATTTGAACTGTTTTTAAATTTTCACCACGTTCAAATAATTTTGTAGCATAAGTGTGTCTAAGTGCGTGAAATTTTTTGTATTTTATTCCTGCGTTTTTTAAAATTCTTTCATAAGCTCTAGCCATATTTCTTCCATTTAATATTTTTCCACTTTCACTTGTAAATATATAGTCATTTTCTTCATAACTTGATCCTGCTTTTAATTTATCTGTTTTTTTAAATTTTTTCTGTTCTTTTAAAATAGGGATAAGACTTTCTGGTATAGGAACTTTCCTAACAGAATTTAAAGATTTAGGAGTTTGCTCTATAGTTTCATAATTTCTTTTTTCGTTTTTATCTACTACACTTATTTGAGATATGCTGCTTTCAACGCTAAGCAAAAGATTTTTGATATCTATATTGCTCCATTTTAACGCCAGAAGCTCGCCACGTCGAAGCCCGGTACCTAATGCCAGTAATATTAGTCCTTTTAATCTATTGCCTTTTAAAGTCTTAATGAGTATTTTAATTTCATCATCACTAAAAACTTCTATTTCTTTTTTAGAAACTTCTTTTTCTCCTGGAATTACTATTCTCCTATTGCTTGGATTTTTAATTAAATATCCTTCGTCAACTTCATAGTTAAAGAAAGATTTCAATAGTTTGTTTAAATTTTTTATTACATTACTGCTTTTGCCACTATCATATAATTTGTTGTAATATCGCTGTAATGTAAGCTGCTTAATGTCTATTAATTTAATTCCATAAATTTCACTGTCTTTAATATAATTTCTATATATACCTTCATATCTATTAAAAGTACTAGGTTTTATATCAGAGCTTACACGCACTACTTCGAAAAGCCAAGTATGCATAAGTTCTCCTAAGGTAGCTTTTTCATAGCCGACATTCAGACCGCTTTTAATATTATTTAAATATTCATCTCTTTGCTTTTCGGCATCAGATTTATTGATGCCATAAAAATCCTTTCTTATTAATTTGCCATTACTGTTTCTTCCTATAGTTGCGGTAATTCTATAATATTTTTTGCCATTTTTTATGCAGTTTGTTTTATTAGCCATTTTCTTTTTCACTCTTTTCTGAAATAAAATTAATAATTCCATCTAAATCTTCAACGGATATAGGCCTATCACAGTTTAGATGAAAGTATCCATACTTTTTAGCTAAGGATAAATAATATTCTTCTGCTTCTTTACTTTCGAAAATCATAATATCACCTCCTTTCAATACGAACATGTGTTCTTGAAAAAAGCGTAAAAATATATAGGGCAAGCTAATACCCTTTAATATTTAACTCTTCTTAAAAAGATTAATAATATATATCAAATTATTATTTTAGATCATTTTCATTATTATTAAGTTAGGCTCAAAATATACTAAATAATTGTCTATTTCAAAATATAATCCATACTTTTCTTTATAATGATGTATAGCTTGCTCTAGATATTCTTCTGTTATGTTTAAGTAATCAGCTAACTCATATTTACTTCTAATACCTTTTTCAAATGCATTTATAAGTTGTATGATTCCAACAGTTTCTTCATATCCCCAGTTTCTAGCTATCTTTTCTAATTTAACATTTTTTAAATCAGCTTGATTTGATATATTACCAGAAGTAGTATGATAATGACCAAGTTCCTCCGATAATACTTCGTATTTTTCAGAATCGGTTATATTTGAATTAATAACAATAACCTTTTCTTTATTATTAAAAAAAGATTTTCCACATTTTTTATTAATACCTAGATTTATTTCTAAAACATTAATATTTTCTTTTTCGGCTTTAACCGTAAGTTTCTCGTATTGCGTCATTCATAAACCAGCTCCAGTTACTTATCTTTATGTAGTTTATTTAATTTATCTAAAATTCTTCTATTCATTTCTTCTTTTTCGTCAGGTGTTAAATCATCATCATGTGCAGCAATAGTATCATACATGCTTTCAAGTATCTTTTCAGATTTATCAGTTGTGGCTGTAAGTTCTGAATCAGAATACATAGGAATGCAGGTTAATTCAGAAACTCTTTTGCTAGCTTCTTTTTTGCCTGTAGCATTTAATTTATTGAAGTTTTTTAATAGAATCATTTCTTCATTTGAAAGTCCATTGCTTTTTTCAGGACATAAAGAATCAATTGTTTTATCAGAAGTATCAATTTCCATTGGGGCATCTTTTTTTACTAACCAAGTAGGATTTACATTTATTGCTTTTGCAATGGATTCTAGTACAGGCAATTTATATTGAGATATGTGTCCACTTTCATATCTTTGAATTGTAGAACTAGCAACGCCAACTATATTCGCTACATCTTGTAGTGTAAGACCTAATTCTATTCTTCTATTTTTAATTCTGATACCAATTTGCTTATTATCCATAATAAATCTCCTCACCATATTCATTAAATACATTATATAACAAAAGTTTGCATACTGCAATATTTATATAAAACTTTATTAAGAAAATTTGCACAGTGCTATTGACACTTAAAAAACTAGGTGATAATATAAAAGTATAAAATTGCATAGTGCAAAATAGAAGGAGGTAGTAGAATGATTAATACACTAAAATTAAAAGCTAGGATGGTAGAGTGTGGCTTAAATCAAAAAGATGTTGCAAAAGCGTTAAATGTAGCACCATCGACCGTTAGCCAAAAGATTAACAATGTAAGACCTATGTACTTAAAGGAAGCTGATTTGCTAGCAAATTTACTAAAAATAGATACTATGCGATTTGGTGAGTATTTTTTTACATCAAATATTGCGTAGCGCAAAAAATTCAATAAGTTGAATTAAGAAAGAAGGTTAACATATGCAACCAGAAGAGTTAAAACAAATTATTAAAGAAGCAATTCGAGAATCTAAAACACAAAAGAAAATGACACTTACACTTGAAGAATGTGTAAAGGAGAGCGGAATAGGTAGGAGCACAATTCTTGAACTAGTACATGCAGAAAATACAGATTTTCCATACTTTAGAGTAGGCAAAAAAATATTAATAAATAGGGATAAATTAATTTTGTGGCTAGATAGAATAAGCGAGGAAAATAGAACAATAGCAGGACAAGCTTGCATTTAATTTTGAGAGGAGAGGAATTACATGATTAAAGATTTACCAGAAGCAAATGAAATTGAAGGATTTTCAAAATTGTCTAAAGAGGCACAAGAGATATTTAAAGGGTTTTTAAATAATTACTACAAATCCTTTGAGTTTCCAGAAGACCATGAAGTAATTGCGGTTTCTATAGCACATGAAGGAAGAGGAAAACATAAAACTACATTTATAAAGGCTGAATGTGCTGACAAAGAATGGTTTCATGTAGTATCAAAGTATTCATGGTACTAAGTGAGTTTAGGGGGTTAAGCAATGGTAATAAAGTTGGAAGGAGATAACAAGCAGCTATTAAGAGAGTATATAGAGGAAAGATATGAGGCACAAAAGGCAGAGAAAAGCAACAAATGGCATTCGTTTAAAAAGCATAGTGATATTTCTAAATATAAGCTTAAGTTTATTCTAAATAATTTAAAAATTGACCCACGATTAAACATAGTACAAGTTGATGCAAGATATGGAATTTTAATGGTTACAAGAAGAGGAGGGAAAAACCATGGCATCAATCGAACTCCTTGAAAACCATGAGACTAATTTTAAGAATCTTTTACTGAATGTATTTGGAATAAAAACAATTTCAGAAGAGGATGCGAAAGAAATCATGGACAAGCATAGACCTTTAGGAAATTATTTAGTTCTTGGTTATAATTCCTACACAGCAATAGACAATACAAACGGAAATCTTTTAGTAGCAAAATTTCTTAGTATAGAAAAAGCGTTTATATTTTTAAAAACTGAAATTTTTGTGGAGGTGCTACAAAGAAATGATAAGAAAAGCACTTGAAAAGAAAGGTTTTAAAATGACTGATGGAGAGTTCGTTGAGGTTATGAAGGAAACTGAAAATGATATAAAGGCTAATCATATTAAACTAGGACTAAAAAGTGATATTAGTTATATTTTGAGGACTGCAATTATTTACTATGGAGTTAGTAAAAGAGTGCAAATATAAAAAAGAGAGCTCTTATAAAAGAGCCCAAAGAAAATAAAACGATACTTTAATTCTAATACAGAGTTAAAGAAAAATCAAATATGGAGGTTCAAGAATGAAAATAACTGTAATTTTAGAGAGACAAGCAAGCATGAATGTTGATTTAAAAGAAAGTTCAGCAATTGAAGCTTTTGATGAAATAACAGATATATTTTTAAAACATATTGATGAAGCTGCTAATAATGAGAGTACGCATAAGAACGGTAAGCATGATTAATTTTCAATATTTTTACACATGGAATAAAAAGTAAAAGCACATTTAAAGCAATATAGATGTGCTTTTTATAAAAGCTTTATTTAAGGCTTTAAGTGCCTCGTAATAGGTATTATCCTATCGACTATGATGATTAAAATACTTGTATTTTAATTAGCATAGAGAATTTTAACATATACAGTTTAACTAAAATAATATTTGCAATAGTAGGTGAGAATTATGCCATATAGAGAGAAAAAAATTTATAGTGGAAAAATATTAGAAGTAGAAATATATCCAATATCCTGTAAAGAGAGAAAACAACCAAGGAAGAAAAAGGAAAAGGGAACATCTCTAAAGCAGAAAAATTTAAATGATAAAAATGCAAGAAAACATTTTATAAGACTAGCAAATAATAATTTTACAGATAATGACATTGTGGTGCATTTAACATATACAGATAATGAACTTCCGGCTTCTGAAGAAGAAGCTAAAAGAGACATTACAAATTACATAAGAAGAATAAAACACTATAGAAATAAAAATGGCTTGCCAGAAATGAAATATATGGCAGTAATTGAAGTTGGAGAAAAAGGAAAGCGACTCCATCACCATGTAATAATGAGCAATATTGATAGGGATATAGTAGAGAGACTATGGGGAAAAGGTAGAGCTAATGCAGATAGATTAAAAGCAGATGAAAACGGCTATGAGGCATTAGCAAAATACATGACCAAAAGCCAAAAAGTAACAAAAGACACAAAGGAAACAAAAGGAAATAAAAGATGGATTCAAAGTAGAAATTTAGACCAGCCTGTTATAAAAGTGAATGATTTTAAATATACAAAGAAAAAAGTACATGAAATTTCAAATTCTCCAGAGGATAAAGAGATTTTTCAAAAGGAATATCCAGAGTATTTTTTAAATGAATGCAAAGTAACTGAAAATGAAATCATAGGTGGTACTTATTTGTATATCAAAATGCGGAAATTAGAGTAAAGGTGTGATTAATCATAATGGCAGAAACATCAATTAATTTTTTAGATGCTGCGGTAAATGAATTAGTCCAAGGAACTTATATGCTTGATTACATTAAGGAAGGACGATATGAGAAGAGCACAAAAGGCGTATTAGATTATATTCATAAAGAAGTGGTTAAGAGACAGCAGGGAGGAACATTTAGCTATAAAGGATATGACATTGGATTCTATGAGTTTACGAAAAAAGGCTTTAAGGTAATGGGCGATGGATGCAGATTAATAACATATGTGAAATATTCAGATATGGCAAAGGCAGCATTTCATGAAATTTCTAAGAAAGTGAGTGATAGAAAAGTGAATATAAAAATAGAAACTGAATTTAAGGAGTTACTACCTCCATTAACTCCAGAGCAAAAGGAAGAATTAGAGAGGGACATTGTAAAAAATGGCTGCTTAAATCCTTTAATAGTTTGGGGTGACATTCTAATAGATGGACACCATAGGTATGAAATTTGCACAAAGAATGATATACCATATGACATTTTAGAGATGAAATTTAAGGACAAGCTAGAAGCAATGGAATGGGCATGGAGTAATCAGAAAAATAGAAGGAATCTAAATAAGTATGAGCTTGCACAAATAGCTTTGAAGTTTAAGCCAGTGATAGAAGAAAAGGCGAAAGAAAAGCAATTATCTTCACTTAAACAAAATACCGTTAATCAGATATCAGATAAACGGGAAGAAACTGAAAAATCAGCTATTGAAGATAAAAAGTCTATAAATACATTGAATGAACTTTCAAAGATATCAGGGGTAAGCCATGATACTATACACAAAGTTGAATATATAGAGAAAAAAGCTCCAGAGGATATAAAGGTTAAGGCAAAAACAGGTCAATTAACAATAAATAGTGCTTACAACCTTACTAAAGAGACAATAGAAACTAAAAAGAAAAATGAAGAGGCAGAAAAAGAATATCAGCAGCAACTTGAAATAGAAAAATTAGAGAAGGGAGAGAAAAAACAGCAAGAAGAAATTAAAAAGTCGCTTCCTAAAAATGTAGTTTTATTGAGCAAACATGAACATCAAGAAAAACATATTTTTGGTATAACCGATTTTAATAAAATGACTGGTGAACAATTTGACAAGTGCTTAGATCACACTAGGAAATATCAAAATGTAATTTCTAAGGTGGCAGAATTAAGTATTGATAAAGATTTATTAGCTGCGTGGAATTGTACTTTAGAGAAGCAAGAAGAGGTGTTTTTAGAATTAAGTACTTTAGAAGTCGCTATAAATAATTTAACTGTTATACAGAATTTCTTCAAAGGGGTGAAAAAGCATGAGTAGAAATGCAAATATTGAAAAAGAAACTAGAAAAATAATTATAGAGCAAATAGATGAACTTGGAGAGGTAACAATAGACAAAGTTATGGAGTTAATTCAGCCTTATTACCGTTTTGATATACGCAAATTAAGAAGCCAAGCCTTAAGAAGAGCAGCAAGTAACCTCATGAGAACATATAAGAATAAAAAAGGTATAAGAAATTGCTATAGTTACAAGGACAAAGAAGGTAAGTCAAGCTATGTGAATATAGATTCATGCGATGACGCAGAGGCACTTAGGAAAATTGAAATTCAGATGCAAAGCAAAGCGAAAAGCTTAAATGCATCCATGAAAAAAATAAAGCTAAGAAGAAAAGAGCTGGAAGAGATACAGAAAAGTGAGGCGATTTAGTTGGTTCATGAATTAAAAACACTTCCAGAGTACTTCCAAGCGGTTAAGGAAAAAAGAAAACCGTTTGAAGTAAGAAAGAATGACCGTAATTTTAAAGTTGGAGACTCCCTTTATTTAAGAGAATGGACAGGAGAGGAATATACAGGAAGAAAGCTTATAAGAATTATAACTTACATTTTGAATGATTCAAGATACGTAAAAGAAGGTTATGTGATATTAGGAATTAAGCAGTAGTGTTATACAAGCTGAATATATTGCGCCTTAGTGAAAAGGAGGAATTAAGATGGGTGAATATAAAAATGAAGATAAAAAGTGTGAGTGCTGGAAGTGTGAATTAAAAGATAAATGTCAATACAAAGACAAGTATCAAAGACTTCCAAGAACAGCTCCAGGAGCATTAGGTTTGTGCAAAAAAATATAATCATGCTACAAAGGAAGTGAAATTAATGAATAAGTATCAAAGAGAAAAAGCTAAGAGAATGAAGAAATTAGCTAATTTGGGAGTAGGGTATTATCAACAAAAATCTATATTAAGGAAGTGCAGCCTTGACGAGACAGACACAATAATTAAACAAATCACTTTGCTTACGAAGCCAAGTATGTTTGAAAGAACTAAAAAAGCACTTATGGATTTAGTAAAAAATCTTATATGTTGGATAGATAAATTAAAGAGAGGAGAGGCTAAAGATGATTAAGTCAGTAGGTGGTAAAGCGTACAACGTAGATACTCCACAAGAAAAGACCATATATACTATGGCAGTTATAAAATACAACAAAATCCAAAGAGAGCGTAAAAGGCAAAGGGATGCGGATTATGTAACTAATAGGCTAAAAGAAAGATTCATGAAAAGAGGACAAATATAAATGAGTGAAAGACATTATTGTGAAATATGTGGACAACCCGGAGAGGAGCACCACATAGTTTTTAGAAGGAAAAGCTTAGGTATGATAAATGCTCCGATAAATCATAAATATTTATGCATGGAGCATCACAGAGGGAACAATAGTCCACATAAAAATAGAGAAATAGATATTCAATATAAATTAGAAATGCAGAAACAGTTGTTTGAATTATTTTCAGAGGAATATTACCACAAAATGATTATAGCGAGGCTTCTCCAAATAAGCCTTAAGGACGTGGATATATTAACCAAAACATTAAAGTGGCATCCACAAGGCTATACAAGGCTAGACATTGTTATAGCATGTATGGGTGGAAGATTATACAGCAATTAAGAAAGACAGGTGATACAGTGAAAGACCATATAAGAGACTATGCAACAGAAGCTTTTCGCTTCTATGCATCGGTAAGAATGACAGCAGACCAATATAAAAAAATGATATACGATGAAACATTAGCAAATTATAAGAAGAAAGAAAGAGATTGCGGTTTCAACATAAGCAAACCAGTTGAGGCAGCAATAATGGCAGCAGAAAAAGAAGTTGATAAACGAATTGCAGAAATAAGGGATTTAGAAGCGGTTGAAATGACTTTAGCAGAACTAACGGCTATGTATAGGAATGATATAATACAAGCTATAAAAATTGTATATTTCAAAGAACCAGAAGAGGACATAAAAAAAGGAGAAATTCAAAGTAGGGTTCATACAGCAGAATTGAACATACCAGCAAGTGAGCGTTCAATATATTACTATCTAAGAAAAGCAAGAAAATTATTTGCTGAAAAAAGGGGACTAAGAATATAATTTAAAACAATTTAAAAAAGTTTGCAGTAATGAGGGTATAATTTGTGATAAAATGTGTATAGTTAGAAAAAGGGGCAAGAGTTAAAAGAACGTTCAGAAATGGGCGCTCTTTTTTATTGCTTAAAATCGAGGTGGTGAATATTCATGAATAAGCATGTGAAGGAAATTGAAAGGCAAATATGTGAAACACTTGGAGTAAAACCAGAGCTAATAAATAATTATGATTCAAACAATGCCATAACTTCACAGATGCAATACAATCAGTTTATGAAAAGCAATTGCTTGGTAGGAATTGATTTAGCTAATGGAAAAGATATAACCATTTATAATCATAGAAGTGATAGGCAGTGAAGAGACTATGCAGACATACAGGCTGCAATGTTCTTATAGATTACAATAAAGTCTATTGTCCTAAGCATGAAGCAATGCATGTTAAACAAAAACATGAGGGTTATAGAATTTATGATAAGCATAGGCTAGATATAGATAAGGATGTAGTAGAGTTCTATAAGACACAGGACTGGCTAAGGGTAAGGAACGATGTTAGAAGACAATTATTTCATATGGATTTGTACGAGTATTATAGAACTGGAAGAATAATTGAAGGCTTTACAGTTCATCACATTATACCTTTACGTGATGCGTGGACTATGAGGCTGGACAGGCATAACCTTATATACCTTAGTGATAGTAACCATAAGCATATGCACAGGCAGTATGATACAAGTGAAAAAATAAAGGAAGAAACTGAATTACTATTAATTTCTTATTTAAAAAAATTTCATGATGAATTTTTGCACATTTAAAATTTAGGGTGGCGGGGGTTGGAAAAGTTTTGTGCCCTGTGCGGGTGACCGCATCCCCAGTTTTCTTCACGTAAAATTCCCAAAACAAATTTTTTTATAAATAGTTGTGCATATATTGAAGAAATTTTTATGAAAAAAGAAGGGAGGATATTACATGAGTCGACCAAGGAAAATCTTGGATTTGCAAACTAAACACTTGACAAATCAAGAAAAATTAAAAAAAGAAATGGAAGAAAAAGCAATAAAAGCTCCAGATGATGAACTTGAAAAACCACCAACATGGTTACGTGACAGTATAGCAAAAAAAGAATGGAAAAGGTTAATAAAAAACTTCAAAATTATAGGTACTTTAAATAACTTAGATTTAAATAACCTTGGTTGCTACTGTAATGCTTATTCTAATTATAGAGAAGCTACAAAGGAAATGAAAAAGCATCCTTTGATAGAATATACCAATACGGACGATTCAGTTTGTATTGTTGAGAATCCATTTATAAAAGTACAACTTAAATATTCAGAAGAGATAAAGAAATACAGTGCACTTCTTGGCTTAACAATAGATGCACGTTTAAAAATAGGGCAAATGAAAGTGGATAAAGAGCAAAAAGAAATAAGTGATAAGTTTGGAAACATCTAATGCACCAATTTTAATTGCTTTAATAGAATATGCAAACAACTGCCTTGAAGATAAGTATATAAGTCAATATGAGTATTACATAAGTTGCAAAAAGCATAAATGGACTTGCCAAAGATTCCTAAATGATTTAGGAAAAATCGGAAGTGATGATTTCCCTTATATTTGGGATGAAGAGGAGGCTCAAAAAATAGTTGATTGGTTTGGCTATTTGCATCATAGCAAGGGTGTTTTAGCTGGTAAACCAATTGAATTAAACATATGGGAAAAGTTTTTCGTTTGCCAAATATACGGATGGAGGCACAAAGATACAGGATTAAGACGTTTTACTAAAAGTTTTGTAGAAGTTGCAAGGAAAAACGCAAAATCACAGCTTGAAAGCGGTATTGCTCTTTATGAACTAGCATGTGGTAGTACTAAAAATGGTGAAGTTTATGAAATTAACTGTGCTGGTGTTAAGAGAAAACAAAGTAAAGTCGTTTTTGAAGAAGCAAAGTTAATGCTTAAAGGTTCAAAATTAGCAACTAAATTTAAAGTTACTAGAGATGCTATTATACACTTGAAAACTGAAAGCACAATGACACCTTTATCGAAAGAGGATGGGCAAAAGAACGATGGTGGTAACATTGCGCTTATGATTATAGACGAATACCATCAACATCCTACAGATGAATTTTACACAATGGCAGTTTATGGTCAAAATACAAAAGAGCCATTACTCATGATAATAACTACTGCTGGAAAAGATTTAAATGTGCCTTGTCATACGCAAGAATATAAGTATTGTAGCCAAATTCTAAATCCGGATATGGATTCAGTTGAAAATGATACTTACTATACCGATATTCTTGAAATTGATGAAGGTGATGACGAAAATGACATAAAAAATTGGTACAAGGCTAATCCAATACGTATGACTTATGAAGATGGACAGAACAAAATCAAACAAGCTTTTCAAGTTGCAAAGGATGTACCTGAAAAGATGGTTGACTTTCTTACAAAATGCCTTAATGTTTGGGTTCAAGCTAAAAACAATGGCTATATGGATATGAAAAAGTGGAAACTTTGTGAAGTAAAGAAAAAATCAACAGGACAATTAATATCTATTGCTGATTGGGTTAAAGAAATTCCATTTAATTTAAAGGGCAAAGATGTATTTGTTGGAGTTGATATGTCTGCTAAAATTGACCTTACAAGTGTAACCTTTGTTATACCAATTTTAGATAGTGAAACTAAAAAATATGTTATATTCAGTCATAGTTTTATACCAAACAGAGAGAAACTTATTGAAAGAACTAAAAAGGATAAAGTTCCATATGATGCATGGGAGAGGATGGGATTTTTAACAGTCACAAATACTCCTATAGTAAATCAGCAATTCATGAAAGAATATATTTATAAAGTATGTGAAGAAAATAATTGGAATTTGTATAATCTTTGCCCAGACCCACATGATGCAAGTCTTTTTATACAAGAAATGATAGATGAAATTGGAGAAAGCAAAGTTATAGAGGTGTATCAATCAGCTAAAAGTTTAAATGAAGCCACATGTGGTTTTAGAAATGAAGTATATAGTGGTAATGTTTTATATACGTATAATCCATTACTTAATTTTGCTATGGGAAATGCTGTAATAGTTAAGACGAATGGAAATATCAAGATAGATAAAGACCATACAATACAACGTATTGACCCTGTAGATGCATTATTATGTGCTTTTAAATTAGCAATGTATTATGATTTTTTAAGTAATTATAATCCAGTGGATGTATTAGAATCAATGGATTGGTAGGTGGAAAATGAATAGAATTAAACTAAAATTTAAGAAAGTTAGGTCAAAAATAAGAAATAGGATAAAGAAAATAAAAGCTACTAAGGTTGCAGATATGTTAACTTTAATGGCTTTATTTATTATAGCTGTATCAACCTTGGATTTAGATATCCATATAGGATTATACGTTATAGCAGCAGAGCTGCTAATAATAAGCTATTTTATTAGTAAGTAACTATTTTAATGGTGAAAGGTGGTGAGAACTAAAGTGTTTTGGGACAAAACTAACAGGCAAGAGCGTATGACATACAGTGAGCTAGATAGTTATACGTGGAGTACAAATTTAGGTGCAAATGTAATGACAGATACACAGTTTAAAGAAAGCACATATTTTAAAGTTATTAAAAGGTTAAGCGAAGACATTGCAAAAATGCCTATGCAGTTAAAGCAGCACACAGATAATGGTGATAGGCTTGCTACAGAACATCCATTGTATCAATTATTTAATACAAGACCTAATCCTTATATGTCAAGCTTCGATTTTTGGAAAGGCATGGAAGCCACGAGACAGCATAAGGGTGACAGTTGGGCTGGTATATTAAGAGACCCAAAGAACGCTTTACCTATTGGCTTATTTCCTATAACAGTGACAAAGATTGTTATAGATAATGCGGGCTTATTTAAGAGTAAAATGCAAAATCCAATATTGATTTTTTATACTTGTTCTAGCAACTTACAAGAGTACACTTGCTTTTACAGTGAAGTTGTTCATCTTAAAGGATTTACATTAGATGGGTTTAATTCTATTTCAGTAAAAGACAATTTACAGGAGACTATTGATACAACGAAGGCAGCACAAAGTTATCAGAAAGATTTATTTAGTAATGGTTTAACTAATAAAGCAGCAGTACAAATGACAAGTGATATAACAGACCCAAACGAATTAAAGAAGGTACAGAATAAATTCAATAAAATGTACAGCTCCAAAGGAAGGATATTTACCATACCAGCAGGTTTTGAAATTACTCCGCTGAATTTGAATCTTGCAGATAGCCAATTCAGTGAACTTAAAAAAATGGGTGCTGTAGATATATGTACAGCTTTTGGAGTGCCACCACATCTTATAGGTATTATGGATGGGTATAATAATAATTCCTTAGAACAAAGCAATTTAAATTATTTAGTTAATACATTGCTTATTTTAATGGAGACAATTGAAGCTGAACTAAATTATAAATTATTATCCATAGAAGATATAATGAATGGATATTATTTTACTTTCAATGAGAAAATAATGCTTCGTACAGATGCAAAGACACAAGCGGAGATATTAACTAAATATGTTCAATCTTCAATCTATGCACCGAATGAAGCGAGACAAGAGCTTGGAAGAATGTCAAAACCAGATGGTGACGATTTGATTGCTTCAAGTGGAACGTTAAAATTAAAAGATTTGTATTTAACAGCTAAAAACAATGCAAATAACCTTGATAAAAATAATTCTAATTCTTCAGGAGGAGGTGGATAATTTGAATAAAAATAAAAAAGAGACTAGAAATATACAACATAAAGTTGAAATAAGGTCAGCACAGGAGAATCAAGATGGTACTGCTACACTAGAGGGGTATATTGCAAAATTTAACTCTCCAACTGTTTTATGGGATGGATACGTTGAGCAAATAGACCCTCATGCATTTGACAAAACTATTTCTGATGGGCACAATATTTTTTTGCTTTATGCACATGATTGGACAAAGCCTTTAGCAAGTACAGGCGCAGGGACATTAATACTTAATGCGGATAATATTGGACTTCATTTTATTGCAAATGTAGATACATCTATTAGTTATATAAAGGATGTTGTGGGGCTTGTTAAAAATGGATTGGCTGCCGGATGCTCATTTGGGTTTTGGATTTTAAATGATAATGAGGTATTTGATGCGAGTACACAAATTTATACTGATACATTGCTGGAAATTCAAATGGATGAAGGAAGTATATTAAGTAATCCAGCATATTCAGACACTAGCGTTATAGCAAGAGCAAAGGACAAAGTAGAGGAATTAAGAAAAAAGAAAAATGAGGAGATTTTGGAACTGTTAAAAATAGAATTAGAGTTATAAAAAAGGCTTTTGGGATAAAAACACCATTAGCCTTTTATTATATAAAAATTAAAATAAGAGAGGTATAAAAATATGAATGCTAAGCAAATAAGAGCAGCAATAACAACTAAGACAGCAGAGGTAAGAAGTGCTATAGATAAGCAGGATATAGAAGCAGCAAAAAAATCAAATGAGGAACTAAGGGCATTAAAAGAATCACTTAAAATTGCGGAGGAACTAGAACAACAGGAAGAAGAGGAATTGAAAAGGCAGGCAGAGGAACAAAAGGAGAAAGAAGAAAGAGAAAAAAATAATGATCCAGAAAAGAGAGATAAAAATTTTAATAGAGAAGATATACAATATAGAGCAATAGGAAAATATTTACTTAGAAAAGCCGATAATCCACCAGCTTTAACTAAGGAAGAAAGAGCATCTATTAATATCGGAAACAGTGGAGCAATTTTACCACAAGGCTTTGTTAATCAACTTATAGTGTTAACTAAAGGTTTTCCTTCATTAAAGCAATACTGCCATGTGATTCCGGTAACAACTAACACAGGAAAAATGCCTATTTCAAAAGGTTCGACTACTAGAAAACTTGCAAAATTAGCCACAGATACTGAAATGGTTAAAGAAATGATTACCACAGCGCCTGTGGAGTATGCAGTTGAAGATTACGGAAAGATATATCCAATTGAAAATAGTGTTTTAGAGGATGCAGGTGTTGACCTTTATAATGGTATACTTGCTCCAGATGTGGCAGAGTGTTCAGTAAACAGTGAAAATGCTGAAATAATTGCAATAGTAAAAGCTAAAGCAGTGTCAGGTGCCAGTGGTACAGATTATAAAGCTATACAGAAAACTTTAAATAAAATGGTGTTGCCAAGCCTAAAAAAGAACACAATAATTCTTACTAATACAAGTGGATATGATTATTTAGATGAAATAACTGATAACCAAGGCAGACCTTTATTGAATGAGAGCCTTGCAGTAGATGGAGGTTATACATTTAAAGGAAGACCTATAGTAGTACTAGATGATGAGGACTTAACACCAACTACAGCGGGGAAAATACCTTTTTATATTGTAAATTTATTTGCACTTTGCAAGTTTTTCGATAGAAAATCGTATGAAATTGCTACATCAACGGAGGCAGGATTTACGCAAAATCAAACATTCACAAGAGTTATAGAAAGATTCGATGTAATTGATGGTGATGATCGCTGTGATTTTTATATAGAACTATAGAAATAAGAACATAAAGTTATTATTTCTTTTGGTAGGTGATTGTATGGAGCTTGGAGAGTTAAAGCCAAAGTTAAATATAGATTATGACGATGACGATGTAGATTTGCAATTTTACATGGATGCAGCACAAGCATACATTGATAAAAGTGTTGGCGAAGGATACAAAACAGATGATAAGTTAATTAAAATTTCAGAACTTGCATTGCAAAAGTTGGTTTCTGATATGTACAACAATAAAAGTGCATATATAAGTGCCCAAGTTAAAAAAGATAATATAATAAGTACTATATTTTCTTTGCTTGGCAATGCAACTGAACTTGTAGAAGAGTAGGCGAGTATAATATGGCAAGCGGGAATTATCCTAATAAAGTTGAGTTATGGGACAATGTAGAATCTGAAAATGAACTTTTGGAGAAGGATAGTAAAGAACAATGGATAAAAAATATGAATGTTAATATCTTACCTTTAAATTTAAGTGGCAGCACAAGCACAACAGAAGCTGGAACTATACCAGCAGAAACTACACATAGGGTAAAGTGTAGAAAGAAGAGCTTGAATCCTAAAAGAACAATGTTTTTTATATATCAAGGGGTACGATATTACTTTTTATATTTTCAACCTAATTTTAAAACTAATGATGAATGGGAGATAATGTGTAAAGCAAAAATGGAGTGATTATATGGGCGATGGATTTGACATAAGTCAGTTTGATAATTATGTTGATGCAGTATTGGATAATGCTAATGTTTTTATGCCAAAAGAAAGCAAAAATTTTATAAGGAAGGAAGCAAGACAACTTAATACAGTGAATAAAAGAGTTTATAGGTCGAAAGGAATAGGGCTTGAACCTGAAAGTAGGAAAATAGTAAAAGATAGCGTAAGAATAATTAACAATTTCAATTCTGGAAAGCCGTATAAATTTGATGGTGTATGGAGTTGCAGGGCTTACAATTCAGCAAATCATGCACATTTGCTGAATAATGGATGGATACACAAGCCTCATAAAGGAGAAAAAGGAGTAGAAAAGTTTATCCCGGGATTTCACTTTATGGAGGCAGGGCAGCAAGAGTTTGAAAGTAAATATAATTCAGATTGTGAGGGTTTTGCGGATAATTTAGCAAAAAAATTTGAATAAGGGGATGATATTTTGATAACCCTAAAAGTTATAAGCAAAGCCATAGCAACACAAATTAAGCAAGGTTTGATTAATACTTCTTATTCTACTGTGGATTTTAGCAGTACAGACATTAAAGAGGAAATTAAAAGACCTTGCTTTTATATAGATTTTTTTAAAAATAAGACAGGTAAATTTAATGCAAGCAATAAGGAGAGGACATTAACAACTAAGCTTTATTATTTTGCAACAAATATAAGAAAATGCAAATTAGAGCTTATGGAAATACAAGATTTATTAGAAAATATGTTCTTGGAAGGTTTAAAAGTAAATGATAATTTTATTGTCAACATTGACGATGGAATTGAATTTGACATAGACAAGCAAAATGGATTTCTTGCTGCTACATTTGATTTATATACCGTAGAAGAAATACCAGAAGATGAAAGCATTCCATATATGGACAGTTTACAAATTAATTAGAAAGGGTGATAGTATGGGACTTCCTGTTATAAACATAACCTTTAAAAGGTTAGCAAATGATGCAGAGCAAAAAAGTCAAAGAGGTATCGTAGCTTTAATAATAAAGGATGATACTGATAAGACATTTACAACTAAGGAATATAAAAATTTAGATGATTTAAGTACTGATGAAAAATTATATACGGCTAGTAATTTACAATATATAAAAGATTGCCTTAAAGGTTCGCCCGGAAAAGTAATAGTCATAAGGATAAATGCAACGGATGGCAATATTCAAGATGCATTTACTATAATTAAGAGCATGAAAATAAATTGGCTAGGGTGTGCGGAAGGTGTACAAGCAGACCAAGATGCTATATGTACTTTTGTAAAAGACCAAGAAGAACTAAAAAAGACTTATAAAGCGGTGGTTTTTAAGCCAACGACACCTCCAGATTGTAAGCAAATCGTTGTCCTTGGAAATGAAAAAGTGACCTTTAAAGACAATGCTAGAGGGCAAGTTACAGGAGAAAAATATATATCTAGGTTGCTTGGAATACTTGCAGGTTTACCATTAAGCATGAGTTCAACTTACTACGTACTTGATGATTTAGCCACCATAGTTGAACCAACTAATATTAATACATCAATTGATAGCGGAAATCTAATTATTATAAATGATGATGGTGTTATCAGAATAGGCAGAGGAGTAACTTCTCTTACTACAATAACTGATGATGATACAGAAGATATGAAGAAAATTGCAGTAGTAGAAGCTATAAATATCATGCAAGAGGATATTACCACAACATTTAAGAGCAATTATGTGGGTAAATATAAAAATAGCCCAGATAATCAAGTTATTTTTATTAGTGGTATAAATGATTATTATAAAACACTTGCACAAAATGATATTTTAGATGCAGACTATACCAACACGTGTGATATAGATATTGAGGCACAGAGACAAGCATGGATAAAGGCTGGGAATAGTGAGGCTACTACGTGGAAAGATGCAGATGTTAGAAAGAATACATTTAAAAGTAACGTATTTATAAAAGCAAATGTAAAAGTGCTTGATGCAATGGAAGATATGGACTTTACAACAATATTAGAGTAGTTATTTCTACTCTTTTTTATTTTCAAAGAAAGGAAGGTTGCGCTAATGGATGTAAATTCAAACAGAGTTTTAAGTGGTTCAGATGGAAAAGTGTGGGTGAATGGAGAGCTTTGGGCTGAAATTCAAAAAATTGAGTTTAAAATAACGGGAAACTTTGATAGCGTTAATTTTGTCGGAGACCCAAAGGAACATTCTCGTTATACAGGATGTTCCTCAGAGGGGACAATAACACTTAATAAAACTTATAGTAGAGGAGTAAAAATGATAAGTGATGCCTTTAAAAGTGGTGTGTTCCCAGACATAACGATACTTACCAAGGTGACAGATAAACAAACCAACCAATCCGAAAGGTGGGAATTAAAAGAAGTTTTATTCACAGAGTTAGGACACACAATAGAAGCTAAAAAAACAATAACGCAAGAAATGCCATTTAAATTCGGGGATTGGGATATCCTCGAAACAATAAGTGCATAAAATTAGGAGGAATTTAAGATGAAAAAAAATATAAGCAAAGAAAAGACAAAGGTATTAACATTGGAGGATATAATTGCTAAAAAATCGGAAAAGGAAGATTCTAAAAAAGCATTTAAAAATATTTATATAAAATCTTTAGGGGGTGACCTTACATTTAGCAAGCCAACTAGAGAAGATATATTGGACTGCATGGATGCAATTGACGATGAAACAAAAGTAAGCAGCGTATATGAAGGGTATAAGAAAATAATTTATGATAATTGTGAGATGCTTAAAAGTAAAGAGCTTCAAAGTGCGTATGGTGTGAAATTTAATGAAATAGTAGAGGCATTATTGGAAGTTGGAGAGGTAATGTCAATTGGAAATGAACTAATTGAGTTCGGTGGAGGAAAGGTAGATGTAAAAA
Organism: Clostridium neuense; assembly: GCF_045310695.1. Taxonomy (NCBI): domain Bacteria; kingdom Bacillati; phylum Bacillota; class Clostridia; order Eubacteriales; family Clostridiaceae; genus Clostridium; species Clostridium neuense. The sequence goes on along the minus strand of NZ_JBJIAA010000009.1, from coordinate 199,938 downwards.
ACTCATAGAGGAAGATAACTATTTAAGTGAAGTAGTTACCTTCCATGTGAATCATGGACAAAAATTAAAAGATATGCTCAATGCAAGTTATGTAGAGCGTATCTTTTATTCTTATGCAAAGGAAAAGTATGTTCAAGAAGAAGAAGAAAAATATAAGGCTATTTTTGAAGCTTTAGGCGGTAAAAAGTAGGGGGTGTTCAAGTGTCAAGAGTAATAGCAACAATATTAAACCTTAGGGATAATTGGACACCAACTTTAAAAAAAGCCACAGATGGTTCTAGGGCATTTCAGAATGAAGTAAAGAAAACTCAATCAAGTATAAAAGAAATGTCAAAGGCAACAGAAGCAGTCGGAAAAATAAAAAGTACTATTGCTAGAGCTGCCGCAGGACTTGCTATAGGTGAAGCGGTAAAGCAAAGTATAGATTTAGCATCTTCATTAGTTGAAGTGCAAAATGTTGTTGATACTACCTTTGGAAAAGGTGCAAGCCAAATAAATACATGGAGTAATACAGCTTTAAAAAGTTTTGGATTATCACAACTTCAAGCTAAACAATTTACAGGTACTCTTGGTGCTATGATGAAGAGTTCTGGTATTACCGGAAACAGTCTTATAACTATGTCACAAAACTTGACTGGTTTATCAGGAGACTTTGCATCATTTTATAATTTACCAATAGAGGAATCTTTCGAAAAGATAAAAAGCGGTATATCTGGGGAAACAGAACCGCTAAAAAGTCTAGGTATTAACATGAGTGTGGCTAACCTACAAGCTTTTGCGTTAGCAAGTGGAATAAAGAAATCATATCAAAGTATGTCACAGGCTGAACAAACCACACTACGGTACAATTACTTGATGAAAACAAGTAAAGATATGCAGGGCGATTTTGCTAAGACTTCAAATACATTTGCAAATCAGCTAAGGATTGCAAAAACAAATTTACAACAAACAGGAGCCACAATAGCAACTCATTTGCTGCCTTATCTTAACAAAGGCTTACAAGCTTTTAACGGATTTTTAGATGTACTTCCTAAAGTAGGAGATGTATTAGGAAAAGCATTTAAAGCAGATACAGCAGAGCAGGGCATACAAATAATTGCAGGATACTTGCATAATTTCTTATGGGACAAAATTCCGCACGAGATAGACAATTCTATAACTAACATGATAAGTACAGTTGGAAATGATATTGTAGGATTTAAGAAGCCTTTTCAAGATTTTTTAAGTTCTGTATCAAATTTATTTGCAACTATAAGTGGTAATAAAGATGCGAAAAATATTGCAGCAGTAGTAATACCAAATATAACAAGTGCATTGGATGACGTTATGAAAGCTGCAAAAGATGTACTAGGAGCGGTTACAGATGTATTTAATTTTATAAGCAATAATTGGGGCACAATAGCACCTTTGATTGCAGGAGTAGCAGCGGGATTTGCTGTTTATAACGGAATTGTTTTAGCAATGAAAATTCCACTTATGATTGCAACAGCTCAACAATGGCTCTTAAACACTGCAATGTATGCATGTCCTACTACATGGCTTATAATTGCCATAGCGGCAATGGTTGCCGCTGTAGTTGCAGCAGGTGTTTACATGTATCAAAATTGGGATACTGTTCAAGCTAGATTTTCTGCTATATGGGATGGTATTAAAGACATTTTTTATGGTGCTGTAAACTATTGTATAGGCTTAATAAATCAACTTATAGATGCTGTTAATTTTCTTGACGGCATAGACCTACCAGATGGCACTCGTTTGGGCTTTGGAAAATTAAATCATGTAGGATATGTTGGACTTAATAAAGGCTCAACAACAAAAAATGAGACCGTTAGTGTTAAAGGCGGTGGAAAACATACAAAATACGCTACTGGCACACAATATTACAGTAAGGATTTTGCTATTACAGATGAAAGAGGCGGAGAAATAAAACAATATCCTAATGGTACCAAAATTATTCCACATGATTTATCTGAAAAAATGGTAAATGATAATAACCAACCAATAGAAGTAAATGTAATTATCCAAGGCAATGTAATAGGAAATGAAGAATATGCGGATTATATAGGAACTAAAGTAGCGAATGAAGTAAATCTTGTATTAGCTAATAAGTAAGGGGAATAGCTCTTACTTATTTTTGTGATAGGGGTGAATGTATGCAATATGATATATTTTTATCAGATTTAGAATTAAATACTATTGTTCAACTTCCAATACTTCCGAAAGAACTTCCAGAGGTTGAAACTGAATTTAACAATGAAGAATTTGAAACTTACAATAATGGATACTTTAATTTTCAGGGTAACAAGAAGCTTGCAACATTCACGTTAAAATCATTTTTTCCTGAATATAGCGGAAAATATTCTTTTGAAAGAAGCGAAAGCACTTTTTACGATTTATTAGATGCATTATCTATAGCAGTTGATAGTAAAGCACCAGTCAGAGTTGTATTTGGAAAATCTAGCGGGGATGTTATTATGGATGCTAAGTTTATGGTAGAAAAATTCACCTATAATGTTGATAATGTTGGAGATTATCAATACAACATCGAATTTAAGCAGTATAGAGAGGTAAATACAAATGTCTTATAAATTGTATGCAACTTATAATGACTTACTATATGACATAACTAATAGATGCAATAATATGTCATGGAGCTCTGATAAAGATACATTAGCTGTACAACTTGATTTTGATAGCATTGTTAATATGGAGGAAGGAACACAGGTAGGAATTGAAAATGTAGATAATAATTTAATTTATATGGGCATTTTATTTAAGAAAACTCAAAAGAAGTTTGAAAATGCTTATACATGTATGGATTTTGCTTTTTATCTTAAAAATAAAACTACTATACAGTTTAATAATGTAAGTGCAAGTGATGCAATTCAGCAGCTATGTAATAAATTTAATATAGAGCTTGAAATAGATTCTATAGCCACAAAAATAAATAAAATTTATAAGGCACAAGAAGCAAGCTCCATAATTGATGATATTCTTACACAGGCAGAAAATGAAACAGGACAAGAGTATATAAAGGAAATGAATGTTACAACCTTAGTTATAAAGAAGCTGGAAGAAACTAAAATAACACCTAAAATAATAATCGGCAGTGATGTATCTTTAGAAAGCAGCATTGAAAATATGAAAAATAGTATAATAGTTCAATCTAATGATGAAAATGACAATACTATATATGCTGCATATAAGGATGATAATTCTATTGAAAAGTATGGATTATTACAGGAAGTACAAACTATAGACAGTAAGAATAAAAGTCAAGCCAGCCAAATAGCAAAAAATTTTATTTTAAAAAATAACAAAGTTTTTAAAAATTTAAGTTTTTCCGCAGTAGCTTTAAACGATGCGGATGAAATTAAAGCGAATAGAATGATGAATATTATACTTGCAGATTTTAATATAAGTACATGGCTTAGAATTAAAAGTGTAAAGCATACCCTTAAAAATAATTTACATGAATTAAGCTTAGAATTTGATTTTTAGGAGTGATTTAAAGTGAAGCCATGGGCGGTAAAAATAGCAAATGAAATTTCGAAAAGAGATAACATTGAAAAGTTTGGTGCTGTAGTGGGAAATGTATTAAGCATAGACCCTATGAAAATTGGCATTGAAGATAACACTATAATTTTAGATAGTACCCATTTTTATATATGTAGTTCTCTAGCAGAGAATTTTATAAAAAGTGCAACTATAGAAATTGATGAGTGTACATTAAATATAAATGCAACGGACAGTAGAGGAGACACAATAACGAGCGTAAATGTTAGCAAGAAAAATGATTATAATACTAAAATAACATTTAAGGATATATTAAAAAAAGGTGATAAGGTTCTGGTTATAGCAAGTGAAGATAATCAGACCTTTTTTATTGTAGATAAATTACTATGAGGGGAGTGATGATATGTTTCCAACCTTAAACCCAGCTTTACAGGCGCAAATTAATGGTGTAAATAATTCTAACACTGAAAACAATACTACAGAATTGGGCAGGAGTTTTTTATTTGATTTTGGCACAGGACAATTCATTATGCGTGATGGAAGATTAGTTGATACTAATAAAGCACAAGCAATAAGTCAATGGATTTCTTTGTGTATAAGGACATTTATAGATAAATACAAAGTATATAAAGATACTGGCTTTGGTACGCATTTGGAAAAAATTATCAATAAGAAATTAAATGTATTTTATAAGACAACAATAAATAGTGATTTAAAAGAAGCTTTGATAAAAAACAATCAAATTAAAAGTGTCAATAATATACAACTTACAAAAGAAAATGACAAATTAAATATATCAGCACAAGTAAAACTTGTTGATGGTTCTATTCTTGATGTAGAGGAGGCGGTATAGATGTATGAGGATAAAACAGTTGATAATATTCATGAAAATATGCTTAGCAATATAGATAATTCTTATGAAAAGTCTGTAGGTTATCCAACATATGATTTTACACGTTCTCTTGCTATTGAAGAAAGTTTACTTTATAAAGCATTGAATAATGCTATATTAAAAATTTATGTAAGTAACCTTTCAGGAAATGAACTTGATGAAAGGGTTAAAGAATGGAGAGGAATTGACAGGAAATTAGCAACATACGCAAAGGGTGTTGTTACTGTGAAAGGTACTGGAAATATAAAAATAGGAGATATATTTTCTACATCTAACAATATACAATTTTCGGCTACAGAAGATGTAAATATAATAGATACAGCAGATGTGAATGTTATTGCTGTAGTTGCTGGAGATAGTGGCAATGTAGGAGCAAATTCTATTGTACAAATGCCAGTTACGCTTCAAGGAATTGTATCATGTAATAATAGCAACTCAACTTATGATGGCTATAATGAGGAAAGCGATGATTCACTTAAAAAAAGATTTTACGAAAGCTTACAAACACCAGCGACAAGTGGTAATAAATATCACTATATAATGTGGGCAAAAGAAGTTACAGGGGTTGGAGATGCAAAAGTATTTCCTTTATGGAACGGTAACGGAACTGTAAAAGTCACAATAGTTAATAGTAATAAAAGAGCAGCAAGTACAAGATACATTCAATGCTACTGTAAGCAAGTATTTAGGGGACATGGCATTTATAAGTACGTATGTTTCTTATGCCAAGATAGGTGATTTACTACTCAATACTCCTGGAATTTTGGATTATAGTAATTTGGTTTTGAATACTGGTACTACTAATGTAGGATTGCAAGATGAAGAAATACCAGTAGCCGGAAATATAAGTCTGGGGGTGTAGTAAGTGGCATACCCTAATGATGTTGATAAATTTAATGATAAATTAAACAAAATTGAAGGGAATACTTATGTAATCGAGGAAAAAGTGGATTTAGTTAATGGAGTATATGAGGGCGAATTACAGCATGACAATATTTCCGTATCTTCATTAAATATTTATACAGGCTCAAAGCTCACAGGAAACAAAGTTGATAACTATACACTTTCAACACCTTCTATAGCTCCATGGAAGAAAATAATAAAAATATATTCTAGTATTACACCAGTGTATATTAGCTATGAAACTACAGGCGATACTGTAGAGGCTGATGATATAAACAAGGTTCAAAGTAGTATTACTAATATAGAAAATGAAGTCGATAGGTATAAAAATTCTAATGATACAAGAGTTACAAATGTTGAAAATAATAAAGCTGAAAAAACTTATGTTGATACTGAATTATTAGCTAAAGCAGATAAAAGTGATACTTACACAAAGGAAGAAACAGACCAGAGAATACAAATGGTTGTAAATGCAGCACCTTCGGCATTGGATACTTTAAAAGAAATCGCCGATGCTTTGAATGATGACCCTAATTTTGCAGCAACAATTACAACTGAACTTTCAAAAAAAGTTGATAAAGTAGAAGGAAAACAACTTTCGACAGAGGACTACACTACTACAGAAAAAAATAAGTTGGCTGGTATACAGGATAATGCAAATAATTATGTTCATCCAACTTCGCATCCAGCGACAATGATTACAGAGGATTCGAACCATAGGTGGTCAACTGATACTGAAAAAACAAACTGGAATGATGCAAATAGTAAAAAACATAATCATGGGAATTTGAGTTTGTTAGAAACTATAACCCAAACATTAATTGATGGCTGGAATAGTGCTTATTCTCATATAAGCGATGCGGTTAAACATATAACAAGTGATGAAAGAACACTATGGAACACAGTTAGTGGTAAAGCTAATGCAAATCATAACCATGATGATAGGTATTATACAGAATCTGAAAGTGATACTAAATATGCCACTAAGGATGATTTAGGCAAAGCAGGATATGGGGATATGCTTAAAAGTATCTATGATAAAGACAACGATGGAATTGTGGATAATGCAAATTCTTTACAGGGTAAAAAAATAACTGATTTTGCTCCAAGCGGTTTTGGATTAGGGACGGTTGCGCAACAACTAGCAAATGGTACTAATTTAAATAATATAAATTTAGCTGGTTTTTATAGGATAAATGGTGCGGTTAATGCGCCACCAAGGGTAACAGGTGATAATGCAAGTATATGGCATTATTTAATTGTGATATCACATGATACAAGTGGAGGCTGGGTAAGCCAAATAGCAATTGAATATTCCACAGGTACTATGTTTACTAGAGTATTACAAAACGCTTCATGGACTGCATGGAAAACAGTTTTGACAACATCAAAAGGAATTACATGGAATGACCTCAAGGGGGTGTAATAGGTGTATGGCACTGAAAGCTATGGGACAAATCAATATGCAGTAAATAACACACAAGATGAAATAATACCATCAAATTATAAAAATAATTTAATTGGCAATGTTCACAAAATATATAGACAAGATAAATGGCTAAATACAATTTATAAATCTGCTGGAATTGATTTAGATAGTTTAGGCGGTAATATCCAAGACCTTATAAATCAATTAAATCCTTCTACAGCAACATGGGGCTTAAACATTTGGGAAAACGAATTAAAAATTAATACAGATATAAATAAGAGCTATGAGGAACGTAGAGAAGTTATAGAAGCAAGATTGCGAGGCTATGGTACAACTACAAAGAAAATGATAGAGAATACAGCAGAGGCTTTTAGTGGAGGGGAATGTAATGTAATAGAGCATCCAGAAAACTATAGTTTTACTGTGCAATTTGTTGGAGTTTTAGGAATACCAAAAAATTTAGAAGCCTTTAAGGAAATGTTAGAAATAATAAAGCCAGCACACCTAGCGTATGATTTTAAGTATACTTATACAATTTGGGATTTTATAAAAAATAAACCTAAAACATGGGACAATATAAAAACAAATACATGGGATGGATTAAAAGTATTTAGTGATAATTAAGGAAGGTGATGTTTATGCAGACAACAGGAAATTATGGACTAAAAAAACCAGATGGAAGCGATACGGTTGATATATCAGTTTTAAATGGAAATATGGATATGATTGATACTGAATTAAAGAAAAGGGCATTAGTTTCAGATATTCCGAGTAGCTTGCCAGCAAATGGTGGGAATTCGGCTACTGTTGGCGGTTTTAGTGCAAGTGGTACACCAAGTACAACAGAAAAATCCAACCTAGTAGGAATGATAAACGAACTTTTTCAATCTGGCACTAATGGTAAAAATGATATATACAATGCTATTAGTGCCAAAGGTACAACACCAGCAAGTAAAAACTTTGCTGATTTAGTTAGTGCTATAGGGAATATAAGCACTGGGAAAAAGTACGCATCAGGTACGGCACCAACAGTTTCATCAAACGCAACATATCCTATAACGGGTTTGAATTTTATACCAAGTATTATAATACTTAGCTTTACTGCTTTTAATAATTTTTACGTTTCATGCAGTACTGATAGTAGCTCAGGATGGAGATATTTTAGTGCAAGTGGTAGTCAGGGTTTGTACTGCGAAACGAAACCAACCGACGGAAGTTTCATAATAAAAGGTGATATAAATTCTGATTCAACCAATATACATTGGTTAGCTATAGAATAGGAGGCAATATTAAATGCAAATAGGAAGAAAAATATATTATTTAAAAAGTAATGGGAATATAATTGTTAATACAGGAGAGTGTCAGGGGGATGCAAGAGAAACAACAGAAGATGAAGATTTCAAAATGTATACAGTATTACAAGGATTGGAGCAAAGTGCAGTCGGATTAATTCAACTAAATTATGGGCAGCTTACAGATAAGTTTATTAGCTGTACTGGTTACTATGTAGATATAACCAAAAATCCAATAGATACAAGTGCTATTGTATTTAGTTTTACAACTCCAGAGGCAACACTTGACCAAGTAAAACAAGCGAAATATACAGAACTAAGCCAAGCCTGTCAGAATGCAATTACTGGAGGATTTACTTCTACTGCATATCAAAATACAAGTAAAGTTTATGACAGTACTTTAGAAGACCAAGCGAATATAACAGGAAATGCGCTTAGTGCAGTTTCAAAAATTTCTGGAGTAGCAGCATGTGCAAATGACAAGTTTTATTATCGTGCACATGGTGAAGATTTTGCAGAATGGACAGCAGAGGAATGTTTACAATTAGCAAGAGACTTTAAAAGTTTTAAAGAGCAGCAGCTTATAAAAAATAAAGAGTTACAGGCATATGTCGCTACTCTTACAACTGTCGAAGATGTTCAGAAAGTTACGTGGAATACAGCAATACCAAATGCATAGGAGATGATACAATTGAAAAAACAATTATATAAAGATTTAATTTTAATATTTATTATGGGCGCCTTATACATGGTACTAGAAGGATTTTGGCGAGGATGGACACATATATCAATGTTATTTGTTGGTGGTTTGTCTGCTTTTCTTATAGGAAGATTGAATCAGCGCCCAAAGTTTTATGATCGCAAAATGTGGCAGCAGTGTTTAATAGGTACTTTAATAATTCTTGCATTAGAATTTACAAGCGGATGTATATTAAACTTATGGTTACATTTAGATGTGTGGAGCTATGCAAATGAGCCTTTTAATATACTTGGGCAGATATGTTTACCTTATGCTTTGCTATGGTTTTTATTAGTGCCCACTGTTATATATTCAGATGATTATTTAAGATGTAAGTTGTTCGGAGAAAAGAAGCCGGAAGGATTATTGAAAAATTACAAAGACTTATTTACAGGAAATTAAGGACTAAAAATAGTCTTTTTTATTTTGCTTAAAAATAGGAGGTATAAGATGAATAGAAATATTTTTAATACTTTAGTTGCTGTACTAGGCGGGTTATTTACTTATTTATTGGGTGGGTGGGATACATGCTTAATAGTTTTAGTTGCCTTTATGGCTTTAGATTATGCAACTGGAGTTATAGGCGGATGGATACAAAAGAACCTAAATAGCAATATAGGATTTAGGGGCATACTTAGAAAAACCACAATAATAATAGTTGTTATTGTGGCTGTTTTACTTGATAGACTTCTTAAAAATGGTGCATGGGTGTTCAGAACACTCGTGTGCTATTTTTATATAGGCAATGAGGCTATAAGTCTTTTAGAGAATGTAGTGAAAATAGGCATTCCAGTACCTAAAAAGTTAGTAGATGCTTTAGAACAATTAAAAAACAAATAGAAAGGATGTATTTATAAATGAAAGGAATAGATATAAGCAATAACAATGATGTTTCAAATTTTGAAGAAATTAAAAATGCTGGTTATGAAGTAGTATTTTTAAAGGCTACAGAGGGATTAACTTATGATGATACAAAAATGAGAAATTTTTATAATGGTGCAAAGTCAGCCGGATTAAAGGTTGGCTTTTATCATTTCATGAGAAATAATGATGCAGTTGCAGAGGCTAAGCATTTTTTAAATGTAATTAATGGATTAGATTCAGATTGCATTTACGCTTTAGATGTTGAAGCGGACGAATTAAAGGAATCGCCTTGGGGCACATCAGATAAAATAGTTGAGTTTTGTGAGTATCTAAAATCACAAGGCAAAGAACCATGCGTATACACTTATAAATATTTTTGGGATGGAGTTATAAAAGGTAATGCAAGAAATTATCCTTTATGGATAGCAAATTATTCACCAAATTCTGGTGTGTCAACATATGCAGGGTGGCAGTATTCAGAAAATGGGAGCTTAAGCGGCATAAGTGGAAATGTTGATTTAGATGTATTTACGGATGAAATATTATTAAACAAAACAGCCACAAACAATGTAAGCAATCAGTCAATAGGCGATACATCTATAATAAATCTGCAAAAAGAATTAAATAGTATGATAAATGCTAGCTTAGTTGCAGATGGTATTAGCGGTCAAGCTACCGAAACAGCAACTAAAAATTTTCAAAGAATAATGGGACTTTCGGTTGACGGAATTGCTGGAAATGCTACATGGTCAGCTATTAAAGAAATAAGGAGTTATCCAACAGATGGAATAACCTATTCTCATTATGAGTATGCAACAAGGTGGATACAATGGCGTATAGGAACAACTATAGATGGTATATTTGGCAGTGGGACAGCTCAAAGAGTGAAAGATTTTCAAAAAAGTATTAATGATGCACATGGAGAAAATATTGCAGTAGACGGCATAGTTGGTAAAGAAACATGGAGATGTATGTTTAAATATTAAGAACCAAGTAAATAAATCAATTAAAAAAATAAAATATTAAGGAGAGGTTTTATTATGATATCAAATAATACATTAATGCTAATATCAGTACTTGGGGTTACTTTTGGAGTTTTAGGAACTATGTTGGGAATTGTACCATACCTAAAAAAGAAAAATGTAAATTTAGATGGAACTATAAAAGAACTAAATGATAAAGGAGAAATTGCGAAGGCTGTAGCGGATGAATTAAAACCTATTTTGCCAAAATCAGCGCAAGCGGTAATCGAAATTATAGAAAAATGGGCGCCAATCGCTGCTGGAAAAGCTGAACAACTTTATCATGCTGGAGATATACAAAAAGATGATAGAGCACAAATAGCTGAAAATGTAGTAATAAGTATATTAAAGGAGATGAGCATAACTATAGATGATAATAAGAAGGAACTTATAGACGCAGCCATAAAAAATGCAGTTAACGAGCTCGGGCACAAAATACCTACAGAAGCAGAGAAAGCAACTCAATTTGCGAAGATACAAGAAGAAAATAATCAACTTAAAACTAAGAACCTACAGTTGCAACAAACCGTAAATCAAATAAATGCTACAACAGCAATAGTTGTAAAATAATAAATATTTTATATTAATTCCTCCTAAAAAGGAGGAATTTTTTATTTACTGTAGAAATAAGTAAATAAAATAATGAAGAAACAAATGTTATTTACCAAGGAGTGTTGAAAATGTTAACGGAAATTGTAACTAAAATTGATTCAAAAAATATGTATGAAGGAATAAAAAAATTTATAATTGAAATGAACAAAGTGAAAAATTGCAATAGCATTTTAAATGATTTATTTGAAGTTCACTTCAAATTTGATGATAAAGATGAACTATTTTCTGAACTTAATAGTAATTTGGGTGAGGTATTTAATATAAACGGCTTAAACCTTCTAGCATTTATGCAGATTGGCAAGCAAATATCAGCAAATGATTTAGGAATTAATGAACAAAAATACTCTAAATCTATTAAATGCATAAATGAATTAACTTTAAAATACGCATATATAATAAGAAAACTGTTATCTAAAAATCAAATGCCGTTTTCAATTAATACTGTAGAGATAATGATTAATCCCCAAAATTCATTTCATAAAATAAAATTTCAGAGAGCAGATGGAGAAAGCTTAGAGGGTGTATTTCAGACTGAAAACTTGTTAATGTTGACAACTAATATTATAAAATCACTAAAACATTCAATGGAATACGGTATATATAATATTAATTCTAACATAGTTGAAGATTACATTGAAACCAATGATATTTTTGTTAAATATTTAAAAAAAATTACTGATGAGTCAAAAGCTCAGGAGGAATATTTGAAAAATAAAGCGTTAGTAGCATGTGACAATGAAACTAAAATAAATAAGGAATAAAAGACATGTGGTATAATTCAAGCTTATTTAGTGCTTTAATGGGTGCTATGGTGACGATTATAATATTTATAATAACGAATATTATTAATAATCGTAAAGAAAGAAAAAGCAATGTAAAAAGTTTTTTAACATTACTTATGCAACAGTATTCTATGCTTTTTTCAGCTATATATCAAGGAAGTATAAATCCAGAAAAGATTGATTATAAGTTACTTAGAAATGAATTGAAAAAAAGTATGGCTATAGTTTTTTTGCTACCTGAAAATATTCAAATGAATTTCTCTAAATTATTAAACATATATTTTACTAATGAAAAATATTATGATGATCATAAAAGCGATATAGAAAATATATTAAAAGATATTGTAAAAGCTTTGCAAAGTTATGGAGTTGATATTTTTGGAATATAACAATTATGAAAAATTTAAAAATCAACCTAAGATTGTGAAAAATATGGCACATCAAGCATATACATATATTCAAGAAGGAGAAAAGTTATTTAACAAGGCAAGTACAAACGAGAATTTAATGTTTGTTATAAAAGATATGAGAAACAAGTTGAATAACCTCATAGAAAGTGGTAGGATTGAAGAAAACGATGATACTTTTATGGTTATGCAAGATAAGATTAAGAATGTTAATGCTTTACTTACAAAACCGTTTAGGGAAAGAAGCGTAAATGAATTACTGTATTCATATTCAGAATTTGATGATTTTAATAATTTATATAGGGTGTGTGGTGGTAAAGATGTATAAAAATTCAAATGCATTTTATCCGAGTAGAATTTACTTAAATATTAATTTTGATGAAATAAAGCGGAAATTAAAAAATATAAATAACGTTAATATAAAAGATTATGGGTCAATAATCTTTATGGATATAGGAAATTGTATGTTTGCTATTAATCACTTGGGCAAAATTGATTTTTACTATAATTCAAAAAATAATTTACAGTTAGAAAATAACTTAAAAAAGATAGAAAATATATTTAAACAGCAAATTAAAGAATTTAATATAGTTATGTAAATTAAAGCCTAGGATATTATGTTCTAGGCTTTAATTTTGTATTATTTGGTTATGCGATATAATATAATTTGAATGTTCAATTGTTTGAAATAAGGTCGCATTTTTACCGCAAAAGTTTTATATAGTTTTATACCAGCAAATTAATACAATTAAATCTAAAACAGTAGTACAATAATTAAAACTAAATAAACCATAGTAAAAATTTTCTTACTAGGGTTTATTTTTGTAAACTCAAGAAGGGATTTAACATAATTTGTAGAAACTTAATGCTAGTAAATTAAATTGAAAGAAGGTAATTTATTGTGGGATTTTTTAGTTTGAAAGCTACATGTGCAATTTGCAATGAAGAAGTTGGCTTAAATCGCTTTCAAATAGCAAATAAGGAATGGATATGTCCTAAATGTTTTAAAAAGTGTGGATTTAATGCGCTGACACCAATAAGGAAAATGACAGTATCAGAAATAAAGAATGCTATGGCTGCAAAAGCTACAAATGATGAAGAAATAAATCTATTTAATGCAAGCAAAAAAATAGGCAGTTATATAGAATTTGACGATACCAGAATGGAATGGCTTGTACCAGAAGGCTTATTTGGAAAAAAGAAAAAAATTTATAAATATAATGATATTGTTGATTATGAATTATTAGAAGATGGTGAATCTATAATTAAGAAAAGTGGAATAGGAAGAGCCGTAGCTGGTGGGGTACTATTTGGTGGAGTAGGTGCAGTTGTAGGTAGCGTTACTGGAAAACAAAGAACTAAATCAATATGTAAGAGTTTAAAACTGAAAATTACAATCAGCGATATAAACAACCCTACAGTGTATATTGATTTTATACCATCAGAAACAAAAAAAGATAGTTGGATATATAAAAATGCATATAATTCAGCTCAAGAATGTTTATCTGTTTTACAGTTGATTTGCAGCAATAGTAAAAATGAAATGCAAAATAATGCAGCACCAATATCTAATGCAGATGAAATATTAAAATATAAAAATTTACTGGACAATGGTATTATTACTCAAGAAGAATTTGAAGCAAAGAAAAAACAATTGTTAGATATTTAATAAAATATGATATAGCATAGTCTATGGAATGGTAACTTAATAGGACGCTTTTTATTCAGCATCTTTAATTTTATAATGTTTTTAATATTTTTGTAAGTGCTTGTCTCTTTTAGAAAAAACTTTTGAAATAATAAAAAATTGTTGAGAACTTATAGTGATTTTTTTATAAGGCTAATAGAATAGAAATAGCTTTTACTGATAATTTATGCAATTCATTAGTAAAAAAGGCAAAATGGTAAACTAGATAAGATTAAATGCAATCCATACGAATATTATAATATAAAAGATAGATTGAAGTATAGTTTAGATGGCTATAACTTATCTTGAAATAGTTTTGAAAGGATTAATGATATAGTATTAAAAAATAAAGAAGCATTAAATATGCTTCTTTATTTTCCCACACTTTTCCCGCAAAAGTTTTAAATAGGTTTATACCAGTAAAATTTGTTGTATACGCAAAGCCTTATTTTATGCCGATTATATATTGTCTTATATTAATATATTCATGAAAAGTCGAATCTGGAGGTCGTGGGTTCGACTCCCTCTGGGCGCACCAAATATACATATAAAATAAGGCATTGCGTAAGGTTGATAGTAGCTTATCAGCCTTTATTTTTTTACGCATTTTATTCCAGTATTAAGTGAACAAATCATTGTGTTTTTTAAAATTATTTTAGATTATAATATAATTTTATTGATCATGGTCAATAAAACTCTTGTAAAAAGGCAATAATAATAATATAATTATTATATAGTGAATGTAGCATATTTATAATAGTGTAACGTTTGCTATTACAAGATAATTATGAAATTAGACATAAAAACAGGGTGCTACCAACACCCTGTAGTATACAATTCAGTTGTTATAGACAACTGGCATAGCTTAAATTTTAAGTTTTAAAAAGTAGCCATTACCAATTGCGTCGGTGGGCTACTTTTTTATGTTTTTTATTAGCACGATAATTAAGTTTATCAAAGCTATCAAAAAAGATAGAGCAGTAAATACTACTATAAACATCTCGTACATATGCATCACCTCCCTTATAAAAGGGATAGCAATGCTAGTTGCCCACGCACAACTATATTGAATTGTATGTAAGTAGTTTACCATAATAAGGAATGCATATCAATATAATTTTATCAAGCAGAAATCCGTACAGAATAGTTATAATAAAAAATATTATAGCTATACCAAAAAAACATATTTATAAAAACGTGCCTTTACCAATCTGGAGATTGTGGTTCTACTCCATCTAGGCATGCCCAATTATATATAAAATAAGACATTGCGTAAGGCTGATAGCATTATATCAGCCTTTATTTTTTATATATAAATTTGCTGATGAAATACATGGTACTTATAAGTAATTGTTATTATGATCATACAATATATGGCTATTTTAATTCTCTCATTATAAGCTATTTTATATTTTTAGGCAACATAGATAGTTCTTTCTAATAAATTAATGTCTTCCTAGTTCTATTTTTAAATACATAGTTGAAGGTGTTATAGCAGAACTGAGTTTCATATTATAAAAATAGAGGTGGAAAATAATGAAAAGTTTTTTAAATGTTCTTTTTAATATGTGTTTTTTCGTTATAGATATTACCTTAGTTATAGGCTGTTTAAGCCTAATAATAATACTTTACAACAGATTAAAAGATAGTTCGAATATAATAGGGATGATATTTGCTATTATAATGGTAGTAATTGGCTTTAGATTAGTTGCAATGGATATTTTAAATATTGTTAAAAGGAAATAAGATATTTAATTATTAGCGTATTCTTAAAACTTAGCCATTCTCAGCTGTGCTGAGTAATATGTATGGTGCAATCTTATAAGCATAAGTTTAAAATTTTTCGTAGCGATAGGGGAAAATCATCCTCCACTTTATTCTCTGTTCTTCTTTCACAGGTATTCGATAGTTGAAGTAGTTTAGCTATAAAAAGTATATAAAGATGGCTGAAGAAAGGTAAGATTTTAACCCAAAATATACTATAAAATTATATTAACTTAACATTGGAAGGTTAATATTAAGGTTATGGTAATAAAATATTAAGTTAGCAAATATAAATAAGTGGGTGAGTTTTAATGGAGATAGTGTGCTAAGCTAGAAATGTAAACAAGATCAGAAAAGTTTGTTTGCTGTGGCGATAAGCTTTGTACAAGTATTTTTAATCACTTTTTTAATAGAAAGCATTTTTATAATATTGTTTTGAAAAAGTCGTGGCTTTGTGAAAGTATGCCATAGATAAATGATTTCTATTGAAAATTAGGAGGTATGATATTATGAATAGGAAAAAACTAATGATTTTAGCAGTAGTTAATGCTTTAGTATTTAATTTCCTGGGTAATAGTAAATTGGTGAATGCGGAACCAATAAATTCAAGTAACACTGTAGAAATTCAAATTAATGATTTAAATAAGCAAATTAATAGTTTGGAAAATCAAATGGAAATAACAGATAATGATATTCAGAATAGTATGCTTGAGATAAAGAAAAATGCAGATACTATAGATGAAATAAATAATAATATATACATAACTAACAAAAAAATTAAGGATAGAGAGGAAATGCTTAGAAAGGATGAGATAAATGACAAGTATATTGTGAAAGCCATGTACGAAAGTGGTGGAGGTTCGACTATTTTGTTAAATACGATTTTTGAAAGCAAGAATTTTTCAGAACTTGTTAGTAAAGCAACTGCTGTAAATAAAGTATTATCTGATAGCAAGGCGATTATAGACAAAGTATATGAGGATAAAGAATATATAGAAAAAAGGCAAAATACTCTCATTTCAGATAAAGTAAAGGTACAAAAATTACTTAAGGATAATAAAGATAAGTTGAATGCGTTAAACAATAATAAGGCTAACCAAGTTTCAGCTTTATCAAAATTAAGTTCCTTAAAAAGTTATTTAAATAGCAATATTTCAAATCCAGCTAACATATATAAACAGTCAGTTTCTTTAGGACATTTAATTTATGGTGATGATAATGTTGTAAATTATGCAAAAAACTTTTTGGGAGTACCATATCTTTGGGGAGGTATAACGCCAGATGGATTTGATTGTTCAGGATTTATTCAATATGTTTATGCACATTTTAACATAAGCATTCCAAGAACTACATATGAACAAGTTAATGTGGGAGCTACTGTTACAGATAAACTTCAACCAGGAGATTTAATTTTCTTTGGTGATAAATCAAAACCTCATCATGTTGGAATGTACATTGGTAATGGAGAATATATACAAGCTCCTCATACAGGAGATTATATAAAGATATCGCCGATTAAAGGGAGTGAATATTCAATTGCTAAGAGAATATTACCAGTGGGAAAGAAATAATATAATTAAAAAGCCTGATATTTTATTAGGCTTTTTTAATTTTTTGACTTAAATTTTAAATAGTGGATAACATAATAGGTAAATAAATTTAATTCGAATGGAGAAATGATCATGGCGATTAAATACAAGTATTTAGCTGTAATTATAGGACTTTTAATATTAACTATTTTATTAATTACTGTTGCATGCCTTAAAGCAGCAGGTAGGGCAGATGATTGGAGAGACACAGCTGAAAAGAGAGTAGGTTCAAAAAAACACAAACAATAAAGAAGATAACATTTAATATATTGTACTTAATGTTGCCATATAGTTGTCACAAATAAAATATACTATATAGATATAGAAAATCAATCTCCCAATAAATTAACATATAAAGAAAGCAGCTGAAGTATTATGACTTTTAGCTGCTTTCTTTATGCTTTAATTTATTTAGAAAAAGTAGTTGTTGTATATGCTTATCTACAGAAATAGGATGGATATAAAGGTGAAAATCCTGTACAGCTATTGTTATACAGGATTTTTGTATTAAGGTAGAACTTTTAAAACTATTGGGGCATCTTTAGACATAAAGCCTCCACCAACTTCACCTAAGTTTTTTGTACAGTTAGGTAAAGCAAAAATAGAAATTGTTAATAGTACACCTGCAAGTAATAAACAAATTTTATGATTTTTCTTTAATTTCATAATATCAACACTCCTCTATTTTATAGGTTTTTAAGTAAAATTATTTAAAGCAAAGATAGATATTTCTTTGACTTTAACAATATCATTAATACTACTATAAAAATTAATTAGTTTATACATGAGCATATTATCTATTCTTTCTTGTTTTGATGAAATTAAAAATATTTCATTTTTTAGTTTGTCCATTTTTTCGACGTTATTTAGTAGTTCATATAATTTTATCAAAGCAGATAATACTTCATTTGCTAAAACATAATTTTTATGCTCTTTACAGAGGTTTAAGGATTTTAAATAGTATATTTCAGCATCTGAATTATTATCTAGATATTCATAAATTTTTCCTAATTCAAAATATATACTTGATGTGTATTGATTATTGATATTAATGCAATTTAATTTGCTAAGTATTATTTTAAAATATTTATCTATTTTAGGTCGGTCATTAAGAGTCATATATAAGTTAACAATGTTTATATAAGTTGATATTTTTTTATCTATATTTTTATCATCTAAAAAAGTTAAAATTTTATTATATGTATTGATTGATTTATGAAAACAGCCTTTATATTTTAAACAGATTGCTTTTTCTATCAAGATTTTAAATAACTTTATTAAATCGCTTTTATCTACAGTATTTTCTGCTCTTTCAAGGTTTTCTAAAGCTTTATCGTAATTTTTCAATAGTCTATAGCATACTGCACTGTTATATGTAAAGATTGTATTGTAATCATCAGTCATATCTAAAAAGTGATTTAAAGCAAAATCGCAAATTTCTATATCTTCATCGTATTTTCCTATATACCCATAAAGCATAGATAACTTTCTTAAAAGAACTAGTAATTGATTACTTGGAAACAACTTCCCTATTAAAGTCAAAGCTTTTTCATAATAAATTACGCTTTTATTTATATCGTTTTGATTATAGAAATAATCTCCAGCAAGTTCATAAACTATTATTTTTTTCTCTTTAATATCCCAACTAATTAAAAATTCTTCTACTTCTTTAAGGGTTTTAATGAAACTAGGATTTTTGGAAGTGATTAATGTCTTTAGTTCGTTTATGTAGTCATCAATAATTTTTATAACCTGAGAAAATTCATCGTCTATTAAATAATCAACTGTTTCATTAACAACAAAGTTTTTTTGCTTAGCTATTTTATTTAAATTAGTTATTATTATTTCAGCTGTTCTAAAAGTTATGCTTGCTTTGTTGCTTTCAATTTCATTTATTAAGCTTTTAGAAATATTAGAACCAGCAAGATCTTCTTGACTCAATTTGTATTTTTTTCTTAATACTTTTATTTTATCTCCAGGTAATAGCAATCCAGGATTCGCCATGTATAAAACCCCTTTGCTTCTAAAATTAAACAAAAATTTTATCATTATAGTTATAATAACACTATAAAAATGTAATGTAAATATATTTATTGTATTACTATGTAATATTGTAAAATAATTTAAGATTATAAGATTTTCAACTAGGCATTGTATAGTGTATTGATTTAAAAATCAATTATAGATAGGGCAATATAATGGTAAGCAATAAATGCAATATTTGCCTGCGTAATAATTAACAATAAATTTTGTAAGTGTATTAAAATAAAAAATTTGATATATGCTATTTTATTAGTATAATGATAATATAAATATTATTAAATTAAATTATAAAAAAAGTAGTAATAACATCCTATAGTTTGAATACAAATATTCTAAATAGAACATTTGTATATATGTAAAAATTGTTGAATTATATTAATAGTAAATATTATAGTAAAATTTAAGGCACAAAAGTATAATAAATATGAGGTGTATATATGAACAAAAAAAGGGCGATTATTTTAGGTGCTACATGTTTTATCATTGTTATTTTAGGGACAATGTTTTATGGATATAAGATTTATTCAAAGGTAAAAAAATATGATAGTCTT
The DNA here is from genome assembly GCF_045310695.1 of Clostridium neuense. Taxonomy (NCBI): domain Bacteria; kingdom Bacillati; phylum Bacillota; class Clostridia; order Eubacteriales; family Clostridiaceae; genus Clostridium; species Clostridium neuense. Next base: position 179,846 of record NZ_JBJIAA010000009.1, on the reverse strand, counting down.
ATTTATCCTAGAGTGATAATAGAAGATGAAGATGTATCTGGAAAAACACAGGAGGAAGCTAAGAAAGTACTCAACGATAAATACCAGAGTTTACTTCAAAATAAAAAAATTAATATAAAGGTAGAAAACAAAACTTATACCATTGGCTATTCTCAAATTGGAGCGAAATATGATATAGATAATTCAGTTAAACAGGCTTATGATTATGGAAAAGGTGGAAATGTTATTGAGAGATATAAATTGTTGAAAAATCCAACAGTTAAAAATATAAAGCTTTCTTTTGATTATAGTTCAAATACTAAACCTATAGATGATTTGATAAATACCATAAAGAATCAGGTTAATAGAAATCCTAAGGATGCTTCAGTAATCAAAAATGGTTCTAACTTTGTTATTACACCTGATCAAGATGGTTTTAAATTAAAAGATGAGGAGCTTAAAAAAGATATAATTTCAGCAATAAATGGACAAATTGGTAGTGATCCGGTTGTTCAGGGAAATATGGAGACTGTAAAAGCCAATATAACTAAAGAAAAATTAAGTGGAATAAATACGCTTATATCTACGTTTAGTACCAATTATGGTGCAATATCAAGTCCTGGAAGAATGACGAATATTCAACTTGCTACAAGAACTATAAATGGAAAGGTAATAATGCCAGGAGAAACTTTTAGCTTTAATGGAATTCTTGGAAAGAGAACTGCTGAAAAAGGATATCAAGCGGCACCAGTTGATATAGGAAAAACAACAGGAATGGGACTTGGCGGAGGTATTTGTCAAGTTTCTACTACACTTTATAATGCGGCACTTCTTGCAGGAATTAAGCCAACTGTAAGAACACATCATTCTATTCCATCAGCCTATGTTTCTTTAGGTCATGATGCAACAGTTGACTATGATGGAAAGCTTGATTATCAGTTTAAAAATACATTCAATTTTCCAATATATATTGAAGGAAGTTCAGCAAATGGTCTAGAGACTTTTAATATATATTCAGATGGAAGTTTAAAAAGTAAAACTTATAAAGTTGTAGATGATGTTGTAGAGGGTGGTAAGAGGGTAAAACTTTATCTTCAAACTTATCAAAATGGTAAAATGATAGCAAATGAGCTTATTTCAGATGATACTTATTAAAAAAAGGAGCTAAGTAACAATGCTTCGTCGCGTTAAAAAAATCCTATAAATCTAAGGTGAAAAAATCGTAAAATACTAAGATGCTTCAATAACTCGCGGGGGAAACGCTTAGGCAGATTGAAACATCTAAGCATTTTACGATTTTTTAGCCAAGATTTATTAGGATTTTTTTTAATCGTTCCTTCAGCATTGTTACTTAGCTCTCCGGGGGTGTGGGGTGTAAGGAAAAAATTCCTCCGTTCCTACGGAATTTTAGGCGCAAATCTTTGCAGATAAATAAGCTGAGAATATTTAAATTGTTAAATATTTTTGAAAAGTGATATAATTTTTCTATAAATATAAATAATTTACTTAAATCAAAAATTATGAAAATAAGGTGGAGATATAATGGAGAGCATAATATCTGCAAAAAATATTATAAAAAACTATGGTGGAAAAAATCCTGTTAATGTTTTGAAAAATGTAGGTCTTACAGTTAAAGAAGGCGATTTTATTTGCATAATGGGACCATCTGGATCAGGAAAATCTACATTTTTAAATGTTATATCAACGGTGGATAGACCAAGTAAGGGCATAATAGAGATAAATGGTAAGGATATTTTTTCTATGAGTGATAAGCAGATTGGGAAGTTTAGATATGAAAATATGGGATTTATCTTTCAGGAATTTAATTTGATTGATTCTCTTACAATAAGAGAAAATGTAGGAGTACCTTTAGTGCTTGCAGGTCAAAAGAGGGAAGAAATAAATAAGAAAACTGAAGCTATTATAAATGAATTAAACATTTCAGAAATAATAGATAAGTTTCCAGAGGAATGTTCTGGAGGTCAAAGGCAAAGAGCAGCGGCTGCTAGAGCACTTGTTACCAATCCTAAATTAATAATAGCTGATGAACCTACAGGAAGTTTGGATTCTAAAAATTCTCATGAACTTTTAAAGATAATTAAAGAACGTAATGAAAAGTATGGTACTGCAGTTTTAATGGTTACGCATGATTCAATGATTGCAAGTTATGCGAAAAAATTGATATTTTTAAGGGATGGAAAAATAGAAGAAACCCTCGAAAGAAACAATTTAACCCAAAAGGAGTTTTTTTACAAAATTGTGGACATAACTTCAAGAGAGTCACAGAGTTTTTTTGATATTGCATAAACATATATGGGGGCTGATTTTAATCCAGTCCTCTAACTTAATATGACTAATACATGATTGACAAATCACAGGGGTTTTTGCCCAAACCCCGAAATGTTTATAGTGCAAATTTGTTGAGTCCTATATCATTTGATTTGAATATAGATTTTTTATAAATTACAAACGATATAAATGCTCCAGTTAAAAATATAAATAGAAAAATTAAAATTAAAACTAAAGATAAAATAATAGAAAGTTTTCCAGATGAAACAAACATATAAATTAAAGTGCAAAAATGGATTAAAGGTAGTCCAATTATTATTGAATAAAGTAGAAAAATTTCTTTATTGATTATCGTATTTAATTGAGGCTTTATATATCCAATTAAAGTAAGCTGTTTAAATGTACGTATTTTTGATGGCATCTCCATTATAAATTTGTATACTATGCTGCTGGATATTAAAAGCAAAACTGTTATGTATGAAAATACACATATCACTTTTAAACCAGGATCATTAGATACATTCATTATATAAAGTAGTGTTTCAATAACGCCTGAAAGTAGAGTTATTAGAAGAACTGTACGTTTAAGTGAAAAATGTAAATTTCCTAAGGATATTAATGTGAGTTTGCTATTAGCGTATTTATCCTTTTTTAATTCTAATATTTTAAAGGGAATATAATACTTAGCAAGACCTAAAATACTTATAAAGGAAAAAGTCATAGAGAATCTTACAAATAGGTCAAAATGATTTTTTTGCAGCATGCTTAAAAAGAGAAATAATATAGGCAAAAAGTAAAATACAGCATAAGTAACTGGATTGAATTTAAGTAATTTAAAATTTAAAGGTGGCTTTCTTTTGACCTTAATTAAATCGATAATTTCTCTTGTCGATACATATCCATAATCACCTAAACTAACATATGAAAGTTGTAAAAGTAGAATAGCTAGTGTACCTCCTAAACTTCCACTTGATATAAAAAATAAATTTCCGGATGAATTTAAAGCTAAATACATTACCTTTGAAAATATTGGCATCATAATAAAGCCTAATAATATTCCTAAAAAACTTGCAGCCATTTCAAGTATTGTATTTTGAAATAGTAAGATTCTGCCTAGTCTACTTGGATGTACACCGCTTAAAGCAGCGGCACCTAATTCTTTTGAGGTTGTAGTAACAAAGTGTGAATTTGAGTAAAATGTGAAAATACATACTAAAAGACAGAGCAGGAATATTATAAGCGAGCAGGCCGATCTTCCATCAGAATATTTTGATGTAAATTCTGTATTACACATAATATTTAAGAGGTTAAATATTATTGCAATTGGAAAGATCATTGAACATAAATAGGAAATACTTTCTTTAAAATTTGATTTAAGTGTTTTTATTGCAAATTTGTACGATCCCATACATACCACATCCCTTCACAATATATAAACATTATATAGCTTATAAAGTATTATGGCAAAATATACTTTATGTGGAAAATAATTTACAGCTATTATTGTGTGCATTAAAAATTTCATTTAATATTTAGAAGGATTTTTTTGTTTTTTGGAGAATAAAATATAGTGGAGTTAATTATTTAGAAAAATTGATGAAAGCGTTATAGTATATTTTAATTTTAGTATTTTTCAATATAAAATATTTTATGGAGGTAATATTTATGGGAGAGGCTATAGTAATAACATCTGGCAAGGGAGGGGTTGGAAAAACTACTACAACAGCTAATATAGGTACTGCACTAGCTGGTATGGGCAAAAAAGTTGTACTTGTTGATGGGGATACTGGACTTAGAAATTTAGATGTACTTATGGGACTAGAAAATAGAATTGTTTTTACCCTCTTAGATGTAATAGAAGAAAATTGTAGATTAAAGCAAGCACTTATAAAAGATAAGAGATATGAAAATTTATTTTTACTTCCAACAGCACAGACAAAAGATAAAAATGATGTTAAACCAGAAGATATGCTTAATCTAATTAATGAACTTAAAACAGATACAGATTACGTCCTTATAGATTGCCCTGCAGGAATTGAACAAGGTTTTGAAAATGCCATAATTGGAGCTGATAGAGCGTTAATTGTAGTTAATCCAGAAGTTACTTCTGTAAGAGATGCTGATAGGGTAATTGGAAAATTAGATGCAAAGGGCTTGGATAATCACCAAGTTATAGTGAATAGAATTGACTACGAGATGGTAAAAAGAGGGGACATGCTCGGTATAGAGGATGTTATTGATAATTTAGCTATAAAGCTTATAGGGGCAGTCCCAAATGATAGAGAAATAACCGTATCCACAAATAGAGGCGAACCAATAGTTTTAAATGACAACTCTAAGGCAGGAAGAGCATTTAGAGATATTGCAAGAAGGATAACTGGAGATGAGGTTCCATTTCACACCTCTGAGGAAAAGGGTGGAGGACTAATTTCAGCAATTAAAAGATTGTTTAATGTTAAATAGGAGTGAGTATTATGGATCTTTTCAGTATATTTAGACCATCATCTAAGGATGTTGCAAAAGAAAGATTAAAGTTAATATTGATACATGATAGAGCGGATTTATCTCCAGAACTTTTAGAAGCCATAAAAGGAGAAATACTAAATGTAATTGCGAAATATGTGGAAATAGATAATTCGGATGTTGAGGTTAAGCTTACAAAGACAGATTTGGAGGAAGGCAATTCTCCAGCTTTAGTTGCTAACATACCAATTAAAAGAGCAAAAAACAAATAAGCAAATAAAAGGCTATGTATTTTTTAAATATTGTACATAGTTTTTTTATTTTTTTATGATATAATAAAATTCGAAGGGCATTAAGCCCTATTTGTTTTGTTTAATTTAAGGAGCTTATAATATTTTGGAGGGGCAAATATGCTTAAAAAATTTAAGATAGATAAAAGATTACTGCAGCAGATGGATTTGTGGTTGATTATAATACCTATACTCCTTGTAGCTTTTAGCTCAGTTAATATTTATAGTGCTGTTCATAATAATACTAAGCTTGGAGGCAACTGGAAGCTTCAAATTGCTTGGGGAATTATTGGACTTATAATTGTTTATGTAATAATTAAATTTGATTATAGGGTTTTAATTGATTATGCGGAAATTATTTATTGGGCTTCAATTGTGCTTCTTATAATTAATAAAGTTGCTGGATCCACAGTAAATGGAGCTAAAGGATGGATTGCTATAGGACAAAGGGCTATTCAGCCTTCAGAATTTGCAAAGGTTGCTCTTATAATTTTAATTGCTAAGAAGCTGGATGTTATGAAAGGTGACATAAATAATATAAAAAATTTCTTTATACTCCTTTTTTATGCAGCAGTACCTATGATTTTAATAGTAGTTCAGCCGGATATGGGAATGACTGAGGTATGCTTTTTTATAGTTTTAGGTATGTTTTTTATTGCAGGGCTTGATTTGAGGGTTATTTTTGGAGGTATTCTTACTATAATATTAGGAATAGCTGCAGTTTGGAATACTTCACTTATGCAGGCTTATTGGAAAGAAAGATTTACTAGTTTTTTGAATCCTGAAAAATACATCAATTCTACAGGACTTCAGCTTATACAATCGGAGATAGGTATAGGCTCAGGAGGAATACTTGGAAAAGGTTTTTTAAAGGGGACTCAGATACAAGGAGGATATATTCCAGAAACACATACTGATTTCATATTTTCTGTGATAGGTGAAGAGTGGGGTCTTGTAGGTGGAATTATTTTGGTATTAATATATTTATTATTACTTTATAAAATTGTAAGTGTATCTAAAAAGTCTAAAGATATATTTGGAAAGATATTTTGTATTGGAATTGCATCAGCGTTTTTATTTTCCATACTTCAAAACATAGGAATGACAATAGGAATTATGCCTATTTCAGGTATAGCACTTCCTTTTGTAAGCTATGGAGGAAGTTCAATGCTAACGGGCTTTATAAGCCTTGGAATTGTGATTAACATAGGTATGAGAAGGAATAAAATTAATTTTTAAAGTATAAGTTATGGTAATAAATCTTCATGTTCTTATATATAATTAATATATATCAATTATGTATAGGAGGAAAAGTGGGAAGTTTTAGTTCACAATATGAGGATTATTACAATAATATTCTTAAAAGACGAAAGGGATATAGTTCTTCATACTCAGGTAATGGGTATAGTAAAAAGAACTTAACAAAAAAGATCTTAAATACCTTGCGATTTCAAGTCATTGGAACTGCAATTTTATTTTTATTTGTTTTTGGAGTTAAGGAAAGCTCGATGCCAGAAACAAAAAATGCTTATGCATACTGCAAATATTTTCTAAATCATAATTATGACTATAACGCTTTAATAAAAAAAGCGGAGGCTGTAAATTTGAGTGATATCCAAAATTATGTTAAGCAAATAAATTTTGATAGTATACAGGCAAAGTCAGTTGATTATATTGAAAATTTCAAGTCTAAAATAACAGGAGAAGAAACCATTAGTGAAAAAATAGAAAGTAAATACGCAATGCCAATAAAGGGAAAAGTCATAAACTCTTTTGGAGGTAAAAATAATCATAAGGGTATAGATATACAATCTTCAGAAGGCAGCGATGTAAAAGCAGTTTATGATGGTACTGTGGAATTAGTGAATCAAAATAGCGAAATTGGTAAATATGTTATAATCGATAACGGAAATGGAGTAGAAAGTAAGTATGGAAATTTGAGTTCCATAAGTGTTAAAAAAGGCGATGGAGTAACTAAAGGAGACAATGTTGGAAAGGTCGGAAAAGAAGCAGAGAACGAGCCAGCTCATCTTCATTTTGAAATTATGTACATGGGAGAAAATAAAAATCCTGAGAGTTATTTTAACATAGATACGTCAGCTCAAAATTAAGTTTTGGGATTTGCGTATGAGCAATTAATGTGGGGCTTTTAATGATTAAATTAAATAAATACAGTATTCCTTATATTATAATACTGTTCTTGATTGGATTTAGAAGACAGCTTTTACCTGTGTTTGTTTTTGTAATACTTCATGAATTTGTACATTATTTAACTGCTAGAAAATTAGGATTTTCGGGTTTTCATATAGAAATACTTCCTTTTGGAGCATCAATTAAATTTAGAAATTTAGAGGAGGCATCTTATAAAGAGGAATTAATTATTTCTATATCGGGTCCCATAATGAATTTTGTTCTGGCGGTTATTTTTTATGCTGCCTTAAGAAAATATGACTGCACTGAACTTTATAATTTTTTTATAATTAATTTATCGTTAGGCATATTCAATCTGCTTCCAGCATTTCCATTAGATGGTGGAAGAATACTTAGAGATATTTTGTGTAAAAAATTCTCGTATAAAAAAGCTAGCAAAATAACTGTTTATTTAAGTATAGTATTGTCAATAATGCTTATAATGATGTATTTTATATTTTTATTTTGTGGAGCTGATAATCCAAATTTAATTTTAATTTCATTATTTATTTTGTTTTGTTCCTTTAAGGAAAGAAGAAGAATAGTCTATGTAATTATGGAGGACATAATGAAAAAAAAATTAAAGTTTATAAAAAATGGGGTTATAGAAAATAGAACAATATCTATTTTTTATAAAAAAGACCTGTTATTTGGCTTAAGTATGGTGGACAAAAATAAATATACTATGCTAACTGTTTTAAATGAAAACATGAAAACAATGAAAACTATTTACGAGGAAGAAATAATAAATGCTCTTAAAGAGTATGGAAATATTACTTTTGAGGAACTTATTCAAATAAAGAAAAACAATGAGTAACTTAATGGTTGAGTCATTAGGTATATATGTGTTAAAATATTAAAATGTCTAAGTTTAAATGATTTTACATTAGAGAAAATTTAGGAGGAAAAATTAATGAACAAATGTTCAGATGATATCTTATATAAGGTTGAAAAACCAGCAAGGTATGTTGGAAAAGAATATAATTCGGTAATTAAAGATAAAGAAAAAGTAGATATGCGATTTGCATTTTGTTTTCCAGATGTTTATGAAGTTGGAATGTCACATCTTGGAATCAAAATTCTTTATCATGTCTTAAATTTAAGAGAGGATACTTATTGTGAAAGAGTTTATGCTCCATGGCCGGATATGGAAAAATTGATGAGAGAAAATAATATTCCATTATATGCTCTTGAAACAAAAGATCCTCTTTGCGAATTTGATTTTATAGGTTTTACACTTCAATATGAAATGAGTTATACAAATATACTTAATATGCTTGATCTTTCAGGTATAGCTGTTAGGGCATCAGAAAGAAAAGAGGAAGATCCAATAGTACTATGTGGAGGACCTTGTGCATATAACCCAGAACCTCTATATGATATAGCAGATTTGTTTTCACTTGGTGAGGGTGAAGAGCATTTAAATGAGGTTTTAGATTTATATAAAAAATGCAAGAATGATGGAATTTCTAAGAAAGAATTTTTAAGGATGGCATCTCACATAGAAGGAACATATGTACCAAGTCTTTACAATGTCACATATAAGGAAGATGGGACAATTGATGAGTTTAAGCCTTTATATGATGATGTTCCCGCAAAAGTTAAAAAGAGAATAATTAAAAACTTTAATGACGTTGTTTATCCAGATAAAATAGTAGTTCCATATAATGAAATTGTTCATGATAGGATAATGCTTGAGACCTTTAGAGGTTGCACAAGAGGATGTAGATTCTGTCAGGCAGGTATGATTTATAGGCCTGTAAGGGAAAAGAAAACTGATAAATTGATAGAGCTTGCAGATAAACTTATTAAAAATACTGGATATGAAGAATTGTCACTTACATCACTAAGTATATGTGACTATTCAGATATTCAGAACCTTATAAAGGGTCTAGTAGAAAAGTACAAAGAAAAAAAAGTAAGTGTTTCACTTCCATCCCTTAGGATAGATTCCTTTTCTGTAGATTTAATAAAGGAAATTCAAAAGGTAAGAAAATCGGGGCTTACCTTTGCACCAGAGGCTGGAACACAGAGAATGAGGGATGTAATAAATAAAGGAGTTACAGAACAAAATCTTATGGATTCTGTAAGCAGTGCCTTTAAAAATGGCTGGACTACAATAAAGCTTTATTTTATGATAGGACTTCCATATGAAACTCCAGAGGATGTTAGAGGAATTGGCAATTTGGGCAAGAAGGTAGTAGCTGAATACTATAAGGTTCCAAAGGAAGTAAGAAAAAAGGGTCTTAAGGTAACTTTAAGTACCTCAATATTTGTACCAAAACCATTTACGCCATTTCAATGGGCGCCTATGGATAATATAGAAAATGTAAGAGGAAAAATTGGAGAACTTAGAGAAGAACTTTCAGATGCAAGAGTTATAACTTATAACTGGCATGAAACTCCAGTAAGCTTTCTTGAAGCGGTTTTTGCAAGAGGAGATAGAAGAGTATGTGATGTTCTTATAAAGGCTTTTGAAAAAGGTGCTAAATTTGATGGCTGGTCTGAGTATTTTAATAATGACATATGGATGGAAGCCTTTAAAGAATGTGGCGTAAATCCAGATTTTTATGTTTATAGAGATAGAAGCTACGATGAAGTTCTTCCTTGGGATTTTATAGATGTTGGAGTGTCAAAGAGCTTTTTAATGAGTGAAAATGAAAAAGCTAAAAAGGCAGTTGTAACACCAGATTGTAGGCAAGGATGTAAAAATTGTGGTATAAACAAAAGCTTTAAGGAAGAGGAGTGTTTTGAAGGTGCGTTATTTAATAAAGTACAGTAAGGGTTATGATATAAAATTTGTTTCTCACTTAGATATAATGAGAAATATACAAAGGGCCTTTAATAGAAGCGGTCTTCCAGTAGAACACTCAAATGGATTTAATCCACATATGATAATGTCCATAGCACAGCCTCTTTCTGTTGGTGTTTATTCTGATGGAGAATATATGGATGTGGAATTTTTAGAAGAAGTAAAGGAAGAAGATATAAAAAATAAGTTTAATGAAGTTTCACCTGTAGATTTGAAGATTATTGATGTTTTAAAAATTGAAAAAAAATATTATGATGATGGTAAAAAAGTTGAACAATCTATGGCAGCAGTTGATGCAGCAAGGTATTCTATAAATATAAGATATAAAAATACAGAAAAATTAGAAGCAGAACTAAAAGAGCTTTTAAATAAAAAAGAGTGGATTACTCTTAAAAAAAGTAAGAAAACTGAAAAAATGGTTAACATAAAGGCTATGATAAGAAAATTAAATTATAAAATAGAAGGCAGTACTTTGCGAATAGATACATTATTGTCCTGTGGCAGTAGAGAAAATCTTTCACCTGAGCTTTTGTGTAATTATATAAAGGATAATACTAGCTGTGCAGATTTTGATTTATTTTGTGAAGTTAAAAGGGAAGAAATGTATGGACTTAAGGAAAATAATTTAGTTTCTCTTTTTAAATTTTTCAAAATATGAGGTGTTTTTATTGAAACAAATATATGTGGAAAGATGCAGAAAGACTTTACGTATAGCTGTAAAACAAGATGGAAAACTTGAGCAGTGCTTTATTGAAGAGGATAATGATATATGTTCAGGACAAATATATAAGGGCATTGTAAAAAATATAGTACCTGCTATAAAGTGTGCTTTTGTAGATATTGGAGAGACTAAAAGTGCATATCTTTATATGGATAGTAAGCTTAATAACTTGAATTTAAGAAAAGGAGAAGAGCTTTTAGTTGAGATAATTAAAGAAGCTTCAGGAAGTAAAGGACCTAAGGTTAGTAACGCTATAACTGTGCCGGGAAGATATGCGGTAATCATGACATCACACAAGGAAATAGAAATTTCAAAAAAAATAACTGATAAGGAATATATAAATAATCTTAAAGGCTCCATATTAAAGCCTGAGGATGTGGGCGTTATGATTAGAACAAATGCACTTAAAGTTGATTTTGAAACTGTAAATATAGAAATAAAAAAGCTATATGATATATACAAAAATATAATTTCTAAAAGTAAAAATTCAAACCTTAGAGGTATGTTATATAATGCTGGTGGGGCAATAGCAAAGGTTTTAAGGGATAGAGTAGATGAAGAAACAGCTGAAATAATAGTTAATGATAAAAAAGATTTTGATTATATAAAAGAGTATGTTGAAAGTAAAAAGGATATAAATTGTAAACTTAGTTTCCATGATAATGTTATAAACTTAATGGATTATTACGGTATAGAGCAGGAAATTTTAGAGCTAACTAATAAAGAAGTAAAGCTTGAGTGTGGTGGTTTTATAGTAATAGATAAAACCGAAGCTCTGTATGCTATTGATGTGAATTCGGGAAAAAATGTTAAAGGCAGAGACATAGCACGGACGGCTGTAGTCACTAATTTAGAAGCTGCAAGAGAAGTAGTGCGTCAAATAAAATTGAGAAATTTAAGCGGCATAATAGTAGTGGACTTCATAGATATTAGTGACATCAGTATCAAAAGAAAAATTTTAAATATACTTGAGGAAGGCTTTAAAAATGACAAGAATAAGACTGTAGTTTATCCATTTACAGAGTTAAATCTTGTACAAATTGCTAGAAGAAGAAAAGGAAAATCCATATGTGAATATATACAAGAAAAGTGTGAGTTTTGTAGTGGAAATGGAAAACAGCTTAGCTTAAGGTATATGAAAAATCTCATAGGCAATAAAGTTGCAAGATGCTTGAACGATCACAGTGGTGAAAAAAATATTTATATAGAAATTGATAAAAGATATAAAGAAAGAATATTAACCGATACAAAAACTTTTGCAGCTGACATTGGGGTAGAAGATGGAAACATATATATAGATTTTAAGGATAACATGAGATTTTTTAAGGTTGAACTTGTTGTTTTTGAAGACAAAATTGAAAAGCTAAGTCAGTTTAAGATTTATGGATAAAATTACTTTACAAAGATTGATGTATGTGTTACAATGGCATTTGTAGACCGCACAAAAAGGGTTTTTATTAAACACGTAAAAGTGTACCCTCACTGGCGAGACCGTATATGAGGAGGTGTTTTATTAATGCATGCAGTAGTTGTTACAGGAGGAAAGCAATACAGAGTTCAAGAAGGAGACGTAATTTACGTTGAAAAGCTTGAAGCTGAAGTTGATTCAAGTGTAGAATTAGGAAATGTTCTTTTAGTTGAAAAAGAAGATGGAATAGTAGTTGGAAAACCTGTAGTTGAAGGAGCTAAAGTTGTTGCTAAAGTTGCAGCACAAGGAAAAGCTAAAAAAGTTATTGTATTTAAATACAAGAGAAAGAAAGACTACAGAAGAAAACATGGACACAGACAGGCTTATACTAAACTTGTAGTAGAAAAGATTGAAGCATAATTATGATTGATATAACTTTTAAGAAAAAAGATGGGATGCTTGTTTCTTATATTATAAGAGGTCATGCAGACCGCAATGCTAAAAGCTTTGAGAAAAGTAATGACAATTATGATCCTGAAACTAACATGATATATGATGATATAGCGTGCAGCGGAGTGTCACTTTTAGGTCAGATATGCATACTTGGAATTGAAGAAGTATTAAAATTAAAAGTGAAATGTACCGTAGAAGAAGGATACATAGCTTTAAATCTAGAAAATCTAGCTTCGAGTGAAATTAAAAAGACTCAAGTTTTGATGGAGACTACATTTATAGGTCTTAAAAATTTGGAATTAACTTATAGAGAATATATGAATATAACCTTGGAGGAGGTGTAGTTATATGAGAATAATAAACCTTCAGTTGTGTGCGCACAAAAAAGGAGTAGGTAGTTCAAAGAACGGAAGAGATAGTGAATCTAAAAGACTTGGAACTAAATCAGCAGATGGACAGTTCGTTTTAGCTGGCAATATACTTGTTAGACAAAGAGGAACTAAAATTCATCCTGGTGCAAACGTAGGCAGAGGTGGAGACGATACTCTCTTTGCTAAAGTTGATGGTATAGTTAAGTTTGAAAGAGTAGGTAGATCTAAAAAAGTAGCAAGTGTTTATCCAGTTGCTGCTGAAGAAAGCGTAGCAGAATAGTAAGAGCACCCTAATTTAAAGGGTGCTTTTTTAAAACTCTTGAATTTTGCTGATAAAAATCCCTGAAAATGAAGATAATAAAGCTATGATTTAAAAGAATATTGATAAAAGTTATGTAACTAATGGTTATAATATATAATATCAAAATTCTTATATAGATATGCTGCTTCAGCTATTGAAATCCATGTGTCACTAAATGCCTAGAAGACGGGTATTTGGGTACAAATTGATTTCAAGTTTTAGAGCGGTTTATCTTTAAATAAAGCTACTAATTAAAATTAAAAGGTAAAAGGTGAGAAAAATGTTTATAGATACAGCAAAAATATTGGTTAAATCAGGTAAGGGTGGAGATGGAGCTATTTCTTTTAGAAGAGAGAAGTACATTCCACTTGGAGGACCTGATGGCGGCGACGGTGGAGAAGGCGGAAGTGTAATAATAACAGTTGAACCTAATATGACTACTCTTCTTGATTTTAAATATAGAAGAAAATATGCAGCTAAAGATGGAGAAAACGGTGGAGGGTCAAAGTGTTATGGAAAAGATGGAGAAGACTTATACATAAAAGTTCCTATGGGAACAGTTGTAAGAGACTTCGAAAGCGATAAAATTATGGCGGATCTTGCCCATGAAGGAGATAAATTTGTTGTTGCAAAGGGTGGAAAAGGCGGAAAAGGAAATGTGAAATTTTGTACTCCTACAAGACAGGCACCTAATTTTGCAGAACCTGGAATGCCAGGAGAAGATAGATGGATAAAGCTTGAATTAAAGCTTCTTGCAGATGTAGGTCTTATTGGTTTTCCAAACGTAGGAAAGTCAACGCTTCTTTCAGTGGTATCAAAAGCAAGACCTAAAATTGCAAATTACCATTTCACAACTATCACACCTAATCTTGGAGTTGTAAGTTTGCCAGGCATAAATAGTTTTGTAATGGCAGATATACCTGGAATTATAGAGGGGGCTGCTGAAGGAGTTGGACTTGGATTTGAATTTTTAAGACATATTGAAAGAACTAGGCTTTTAATCCATGTTGTCGATATTTCAGCTTCTGAAGGAAGAGATCCTTTTGAAGATTTTCTAAAAATAAATGAGGAATTAAAAAAATACAATGTGAAGCTTTGGGATAGACCTCAAATAGTTGCAGCTAATAAAAGCGATATGCTTTATGATGATAAGCAGTTTGAAGAATTTAAAGATAAGGTTTCTAAATTAGGCTACAAGAATGTATTTAAAATTTCAGCAGCTACTAAGCTTGGTGTAGATGAACTTATAAAGGAAAGTGCTAGAATTTTAAGTACAATACCTGTAACTGATATAGAAATATCAGAAGAAGATAAGTTTATACCAGAGGATAAGAAATTCACTTATACCATTAGAAAAGAAGATAATTGTTATATTGTTGAAGGTAGCTTTGTTGATAGACTTTTAAATAGTGTAAATGTAAATGAGCCAGATTCACTTAGATACTTCCATAAGGTATTAAAGAATAAGGGAATAATGAATGAACTTATGGAACTTGGAATAAAAGATGGCGATTTAGTTAGATTAAATGATTTTGAATTTGAGTTTTTACTTTAGGAGGATTTTTATGTTAACTGGTAAACAAAGAGCATTTTTAAGAAGTATGGCAAATACTATAAATCCAATTTTTCAATTAGGGAAGAATGGAATAGATGAAACTTTTTTAAAGCAAATAGATGATGCACTTGAAGCAAGAGAGCTAATTAAAATAAATATTCTTGAAAATAGTGAGTTTACACCTAGAGAAGCAAGTGATGTTATATGCGGCAAATTAAATAGTGAGGGAATACAGGCTATAGGAAGAAAATTGGTTTTATACAGAAAATCCAAGAAAAAGCCTAAAATAGAAATTCCTCAATAAATATAAGTTTAATGAAGAGGGATACAATGAAAAGAAAGGGAATTTTAGGAGGTACTTTTGATCCTTTTCATAACGGTCATATGAATATAGCTTATGAGAGCTTATACAGGCTTAAACTTGATGAGATTATATTTATGCCGGCGGGAAGTCCACCTCATAAAAGTGATAAAGTGATAACTTCACCTGAAATTAGATATGATATGATAAAACAGTCTATAACAGGTGAAGAAAAATTTAAGGTTAGCAGGTATGAAATAGATAAAAAAGGATATAGTTATACTTATAAAACTCTTGAATATATAAACGGAGTTGAGAAGAATACAGAACTATTTTTTATAACTGGGGTAGATTGTTTAATGTATATTGACGAGTGGAAAAATCCAAGCAAAATATTTGAACTTAGCAAGGTTGTTGTATTAAATAGACCTGGATATAATAAAGCTGATATTATGAAGAAAAAAAATGAAGTTGAAAGCAAATATAAGCATAATATAATATTTATAGATATACCACTCTTAGATATATCCTCTACACAAATACGAAAAAAAGTAAGTAAGCATGAAGAAATAAAGTATTTAGTACCTAAGGAAGTTTATGCTATAATAAAAAATAATAAACTTTATATTTGAGGTGTTAATTATGTGGACAGAAAATGAAATTATGGAGTATTTAAAAAAGAATCTTAAACAAAGCAGATTTGAACATAGTTTAAGTGTTAGAGATACTGCAGTTAGGCTTGCAGAAAAATATAACTGTGATGTTAAAAGAGCCAGTACTGCTGGGCTTGTTCATGATTGTGCTAAAAATATGGAAGCTAAAGAAATAGTGGACATATGTACTGAGGCAGGTTACGTTTTAAATGAAGTGGAACTTGAAAACCCAGGCATTGCTCATGGACTTGCTGGCAGTATAATAGCTAAGAATAAAATGGGAATAAATGATGAAGAAATATTAAATGCCGTAAGGTTTCATACTACTGGTAAGAAAAATATGACACTGCTTGAAAAAATTATTTACATAGCCGACTATGTAGAACCACTAAGAGATTTTCCGGGTGTAAATGAGCTTAGAGAGGCAGTAAATAATAATTTAGATGAAGCAATGCTTATTTCTTTCGACCAAACAATAAAGTATGTTATAGAAAGAGGCATGCTAATTCATTTAGATACTGTAGAAGCTAGAAATTATATGATTTGTCATAAAGAGTAGGTGTATGTAGTGAGAAGTTCAAATACAGTAAAAAAATCGCTTATTACCATTTCTGTTGTGCTAGTATGTTTGGTTGTGGGCGTTATTGGTTTTTCTTATATATCTCTATCAGCTATGAAAACTAACTCAAAAGATATAAATTTAGAAGCTTCTAAACCGGAAGGAAAAGAAAATGTAAATTTTTTATTAACTGGTGTTGATATAGGAAGCTCAGAAGCTGGAATTGATAATGCTTCACAGAGAACAGATACAATTATGGTTGTTAGTTACGATCCAAATCTTAAAACTATTAAGCTTATTTCTATACCAAGAGATACAAAAATAAAAATTAACGGAAAAAATGCTAAAATTAATTCTGCTGTGCCAATAGGTGGGGCTAAACTTCTTGCAGATGAAGTTCAAGGCATTCTTGGTATAAATATAAATTATTATATGCAGGTAGATTATGCAGCATTTAGAAGCATAATAGATTCTCTTGGAGGAATAGATGTAGATATTGAAAATGAAATGAACTATGATGATCCTGCTCAAAATTTGCATATCCATTTTAATAAAGGAAAACAGCATTTAAATGGTGAGAAAGCAGAAGAGTTTTTTAGGTGGAGAAAAAATAATGATGGAACAGGATTTGCTGAAGGAGACATTGGCAGAATAAAATCTCAACATAATTTTATGGAAGCAGTAGTTCAAAAATTAAAGACTAAAAGAGCAATATTTAAATTGCCATCAATACTTAAAGCAATTGCTAAAAATACAAAAACTAATATGGCAGTTTCAGATATAGTAAAGTATGGACTAGCAGCTTTAAAAGTAGATAAAAGCAACATTAATATGAGTACTATAAAGGGAACAGCTATGTATATAGGCGGAGTTTCATATTTTGTATGTGATCCTAAAGGCAGTAGCCAGATAGTTGATGATAAAAGTAGAGAATCTGAAACTAAAAGTGCTGATGTTAAAAGCTTAAAGATAGAAGTTTTAAATGGAACTGAAACAGGTGGACTTGCAAAACGATATAAGGATCAGCTTATAAGAAATGGATTTACTAATATTACTACAGGCAATGCATCGAAAAAGCCAGTAAAGGAAACTAGGGTAACCTTGTATGGTGTTGATGAGAGCACTGCTTCCCAAATTAAAAGTAAAATTGGAATTGAAAATACCGAGCTGGTCAATAATAAGTCTGAGAAATTTGATGTTATTATAATTATAGGTGAAGACTTTAAGGAATAGGAAGGCTTTTTAGATGGATAGTAAACTTAGTTTTTTTGTAGAAAAGCAATATGAAGGGCATAAAATAAAAGACTATTTAAAAGGAGTTCAAGGATTTTCAACAAGATTTGTAAGGGGTGCAGCATTTGATAATAGGCTTTTTGTAAATGGAGAAATTGTGAGGCTTTCATATAAGTTAAAGCATGGAGATAAGATTGAAATTGAAGTTACGAAAAATGAAAGTCAAAATGTAGAACCTGAAAAGATGGATATAGATGTTGTGTATGAAGATGTTGATGTTATTGTCGTGAATAAATCACCAGGAATGGTGGTACATCCTACAAAGAGTTATCAAAGTGGAACGTTGTCCAATGGGCTTATATACTACTTCAGAGAAAAAGGAGAAAATTGTATAGTAAGACTTGTAAATAGGCTGGATATGGATACTTCAGGGCTCGTCTTAATAGCCAAAAATCAATTTTCTCACATGGCACTTGCTAGGGATATGATTAAAGAGAGCTTTAAAAAAGAGTATATAGCTATAGTTCATGGATGCCTAAAACCTGAAAGCGGAACCATAGATAAGCCTATTTATAGAGAAGAAGGAGGTTCACTAAAGAGGACAATAGATGATAGAGGACAAAAAAGTATAACACATTATGAGGTTATTGAAAAATACGAAGGTGGAGAAATGGTAAGGCTGGCTCTAGAGACTGGAAGAACACATCAAATACGTGTTCATTTAAGTAGCATGGGAAATCCTATATATGGTGATTCTCTTTATGGAATTGAAGAAAAGGAATATATAAACAGGCAGGCGCTTCATGCATATAGGCTTCAATTTCCACATCCAAGGACCGGAAAAATAATAGATATCGAAACTGAACTGCCTAATGATATGAAAGAGCTTGTAAGTAAGCTGAAAAAATAGTATTAAGGAGGAAAGCAATTATTCTTTTCTCCTTAATACTATTTTTTTTAATAATATATGTTTTTATTTGCTCTTTTAGCTTTAATCTTAAAAAATGTAAATAGACATCCAATTATCAGTATAAGGCAAAAAACTGCCAATATAATATACAATGAGTTATTATATGAGTTATTTGTTTCAATAGTATTAAGCTTGTAATTGGTACCACTTATAAGTTTTAAATCAGGCAAATCTTTATTGTTAAGTTTAGGTTTCAATGTTAGTAGCTCGGCTCCTTTGTTAAAACTTACTTTTTTTATTGAACCTTTTTTTATGGAATATTGAGGCTTATATTGAGTCCCTTTTGGAATAACATAATAATAATCATCAGCTGCAACAAGGGGAATCTTTGTTCCATTCAAATTATAATAGGCAACAACATCTCCCTTTGAAAACAATTTTTTATCCTCAAAATTATTAAATGCATAGTTTAGTAAAGTTTTAGTATCTTCGTAAAAGGTTTTCGTTTTGCCGTGAAAAGCAACTATAAAGGTTGAATTATTTCTAGAAGCTGCTGCAGAAAAAGAATGAAACGATTGAACTGTATATCCTGATTTAGAACCTAGAACACCTTCATAGTAAGCACTTGATTGCTTGAATAATAGTTTATCCTCATTCCAAAATTTTCTCGTTGATTTTGTTTTATCAGCATTAAATTTATTTGTAGGTGACATCTCATATACTAATGTAGTTGATATTTTAGTAAAGTCAGGATATTTAAGCAGTTCCTTCATCATTAAAGCAAGATCCTTTACTGAAGATCTATGTTTGCCATCATATAAACCGTTAGGATTTTCAAAATTAGTGCTAGTACACCCTATTTCTTTAGCTTTTTTATTCATAAGTTTAGCGAATTCTGGTACAGAACCGCTTATATGATCTGCAAGTGCAACAGCAGAATCGTTTGCAGACATTAAAAGTAGCGAGTATAGCAAGTCTTTAACTTTAAGTTGTTCACCATTTTCTATGTATATTCTATTACCATCTATGTATTTTGAATTTTTAGTAAGAAAATCATTGCTTACAGTGAAGGTATCTTCGAGTTTGCAATTTTCAAGTGTTAGTAAAGCTGTCATAAGTTTTGTTGTTGAAGCTGGTGGAAAAGGGGAATTCATGCCCTTATCATATAAAACTTCACCTGTTTTTCCATCTATTAAAACTGCATTATCAGAGCTAACTGATGGTGGTGCTGTTGCAGCATAAGTTTCAAAACCTATGTTTAAAGTAAGCGTTATTAAAATAAATATAGCGCATGCTATTTTTTTCATAATGACCTCCTAAAAATGATTATGTTAATAGTATATCAAAAAAACTCACTTATAGCAAAAAAGTGCTTAAAGTTCATTTTATTTGGTAATAATTATAATAAAATTTAAAATTTTTTATTACGGATTGTATAAAGATAGACAACGTGAAAGATTTAAATTTACAATACCAAGTTTATGCTGTTAATTGTACTCTGTACTCTAAGTTGAATACTGTTTTTTTAGGATAAACTTAGAACTTGAAATTTTAAAGTTGCTTATCTATACATACCATAAAAATTTAAGATAAGACTAAATATTATGAAAATGATGGTGGTTACGATGAAAAATAAAAAGAAATTAATAGGATCTATTATAATTTTAGTTATTTTTGTAGGAATATTGTGTATAGGATATATGTCTTATAAAAACAAAACTGATAATGACTTTAAAATTGAAGATTCTTTTGTCAAAAGTGACAGTAAAAAAGAAAACTCTAATGATACTAAAACTTCTAAAAAAGAAATTAAGGCTCAAATTTATGGCGAAGTAAATAAACCTGGAGTGTATTCTCTTAATTCTGATGATAGAATAGAGGTGCTGGTTAATTGTGCAGGTGGATTTACAGATAAAGCAGACAAATATAGTGTGAATGGAGCTGCAAAGGTAAGCGATGGAGCAAATATATATGTAAAGGCAAAGGGAGAAAAAAGTATTAGTGTGAGTTCACCAAGTGAAAGCAGTACAAATGGTAAAACTACTGTGGGTGAAGGTGATGTAGAAAAAATTGATATTAATTCTGCAACGGAGCAGGATATTGTTAACAAAAAGATAAAAGGAATTGGAGAAGGGATGGCGAAAAAAATAATTGAGTATAGAGAGAAGAATGGTGGTAAAATAAATTCTGTTGAGGATTTAAAAAAGGCGATAGGACCTAAGAGAGGAGAAAGTTTTAGCAAATATGTTGAAATAAATTAAAAAGTTAGTTAAAAAATCAGCTAAAAAATAAAGATATTAAGAAGAATTACGATATTAGTATATGTATGTTTTACTGGGGGGGATTAAATGATTGCTGATTGGTATGGTTTAGCTGCAGTTGATGTGGTCAAGCTATTTAAGAGTAATAGCATAAGAGGACTCAATTCTGATGAAGTTGTTTCTAATAGAGAAACTTACGGAAATAATAGAATAATTGAAATAAGTAAGAAAAAATTTATTTTAAGTACCTTAAGGGAAATGTTTAAGCCATGGATTGCACTGCTTATAATAATTTCTGGAGTATTTATTTATTTGGGAAAGTTAGATATTTTTTTACTTATGATTGTTTTTATGCTTTTGGATTTAGCTATTATGATAAATACTTATTATAGAAAATATAAAGAAATAAAAAATATTGAAAAACTTAATTATAGTGTGTGTAATGTATTAAGAGGAGGAAAGCTTACAAGACTTACTGCCGAAGAAGTAGTAGTAGGTGACATTATTACTTTTTCTAAAGGGGATATAATTCCAGCAGAAATTAGAATAATTGATTGTGATAAGCTTATGGTCAATGAAGTTAATATAACAGGAGATGAAAGTATTGTAGAGAAATTTTCGGCTAAAATAGGGGGAGACGACATACCTATATCTGAAATGAGAAATATGCTTTTTAAATCTTCAGTGGTTGTGTCTGGAGAAGGAGAAGGTGTAGTTGTTTCTGTAGGCATGAATACTGAATTTGGCGAGATAATGGATTCATTTTTTAATGCAGGCAACAATAGGAATTTTATAACTGATAGAGTTAAAAAGACCATTAATGTTTTTACTATGATTTCTTTTTTGGTAGCAGTATGTTTACTTATATATAAAAAAGCCTCCTACGAAGGTATTTATGAAAGTGCACTGATATGCATGTCTGGAATGCCTATAGAAATCACCTTTATTTTATTTGAAATATTTTATATTTCTAAGCAGTATTTAAAAAAAGATAAGATCGTGCTGAAAAATTTATCCATAATAGAAGAATTATCTCAAGTAAATGTAATTTGTATAGAAAAAGAGGATGCTCTTACTAAAAATGAGATGTTTATTAAAAGTATATACGATAATACGGATTTAAAAACTGCTGACAAGGATTTGGTGTGGACAGATAACATAGAAAGAATAATGAATATAGGTATTTTGTGTAATGATTACAATCCTAAAGATTATTCTCATACTGCATTGAATATTGTAGAAAGATCTATTTTAGATTATGTGGAAAGAAGAGGCATTGACATTTTTGAGGTTAAAGGAATTAAGAGAATTTTTGAAATACCTTATGACGCTGATAAGAGAATAAAAACAACCGTTAATAAGATAGATAGAAAGTATAGAGCAAATGCAAAAGGTGCACTAGATGTTATTCTGGAGAAGTGTACTCATGTTATGATTAATGGTACAGAAAGAGAAATTACAGATGAAATCATAAACAAGATAAAATTGGCAGATATACAAATGAGCAGTGATTCACTATATGTTATGGCCTTTGCCTATAGAAATTTTAACTATAAACCTAGTGAAAATGAAAATATAGAGAGTAATTTTGTCTTTGCAGGGTTAATAGGTTTTGAAAACCCAATAAAAGATGATTTTAAATATACTCTCGAAAGGTGTAGAAATGATGAGATTAAGCCTGTTATATTTACTGAAGATGGTAAGCTTACAGCACTATCTGTAGGAAATAAAACGGGTATTTTGAGAGAGGGAAATACAGTAATATCTGGTATTGAACTTGAAAATATGCTAAACGATGAATTTGAGAGGCATGTTGAGAAGATTGGCATGTATTCTAGAGTTTCAAATAAAAATAAAGAAAAGATTGTTAAAACGCTAAGGGATTTTGGACATAACATTATTATAAGTGGTTCTAAGCTTACGGAACTTCCAATACTAAAAGAGGCAAATTTATTTATATCCTCTGGAAAAAAGTGCAATAAAATAGTAAAGAGGCTTAGTGATATATTTTTTGAAGAAAATGATTTTGGAAAAATATTAAAAATAATAGAGAATAGTAAGAGGTTAATAGTATCCATAAGAGATATGATTAGAAATATAATATTAGGGGATATTTGTATTATGCTCGTATTGCTTATATTTTCTCTGCAAAATAAGAGTATGCCTTTTAATGTGTATGGAATTGTGTGGATGATATTTATTTGTTTTAATTTAAATGGAATAGCTGTATTATCAAATTATACTAAGGTTTCTGTTGAATATGATTATGAGGTTGAAAAAGATAATTTATGGGATATAAATATATTTTCAATTTTGCTAAGTAGCGTATTTATATTGGCTGCTAGTTTCTCTGGATACTATTTTCTTTCAGATTATAAACATATAGCAGGTACTGAAAATTTTATTTTATACAGTATGATTTATTCAAGTATTATATATGTTTTTGTAAATAAATTTGAAAAAAATTCGCATTTTTATATTTTTATGTTTGCTAATATTGCTGTAGAAAGCTTATTCTTATTTACTAGTGCAGGTAAGGTTCTCATGGGAATTAATGCTCTAAATTTATATGAATTACAGGTATTAGGGGTAGTGCTTTTAGCTGAAGGTGTTTTGCTAGCAATTAAAAAGATATTTTCTTAGACATTTATATTAATGATTAAACTTTATAGTGGTGGTTACAATTTAAAAGGTGGAGGTGTGTTTTACTTATGAGTAATCCACTTGTATTTTATTGTATCAGCACTATAATAGGAATTTTATCATATATTATACTAAATTATAATATTTTATTAGGTGCAGTAATAGCTGCATCTTTTTTTGTAATATTATATTTTAATGTAGATAAAAAATTTCTTGTTATATGCATTCTATTTACAGGTATTGGTTTTGCAAGTTCCTATTTATATTTTAATGTTAACATTCCAAAACAGGTGACTTTAGAAGTTAGAATAAATAGCAAAAATAAATATTATGGTGAAGGAAGTTATTCGGGGAGAAACTTTAATTTAAAGGGAAGCTTAAATAAAGTAAACGTCGGAGATTTGGTAGAAGTTTATTGCGAATTCAATAAAGATATAGATTATGATAATGGGGTAATAGGAGAACTTAATATCAAAAAAATTAAATATATTAAAAAGGATTTTATTTCTCACATATATGATTTTAGAAGAAGGATATATGAAAGGTATAAGGAGAAAATGGGAGAGGATAATGCAGGGATTGTTATGTCTCTTTGCTTTGGAGATACTTCAAATTTAAGCAGTGAATATAAAAACAGTTTAAAGACACTTGGTATAATACATGCTGTAAGTGTATCTGGAATGCATATAGGTGTTATATATATGGTTATGGAAAAGTTTTTGGGTATATTTCCAGCCCTTATAGTCTCATTAGCATATGTAGTATTTACAGGGAGTTTACCAGCTACCGTTAGATCATTTATAATGATAGCTATTGTAAAATTATCTTACAAAATATATAGAAATTATAATGCTTTGGCTTCTTTAGCCTTTTCAGCTCTTATTATGCTCATATTATACCCATATTATTTATTAAACATAGGTTTTGATCTTTCTTATCTTGCTACCTTAGGAATAATAATTTTTTATAAAAAAATAAGGAGAGGGCTGTATAAGCTTCCTCAAAAATTAAATGACGCTTTAAGTGTTACTTTAAGTGCACAGTTTTTTTCTGTTCCTTATTGCCTTTTAGTATTGAACAGTTTTAGCGGGGGCTTTATACTTGGAAATCTTATAGTTGTACCAGTATACTCTTTAATTGTATTACTTGGAAATGCAGGAATATTTTTATTTGAATTTAACTATTTGTTTTCTATATTGTGTAATTGCATTGATATTATTTTAAAAGCTTTAGATGGAGTCATAGATGATTTACTTATTGTTACTCCAGCTGTAACTTATGTAACAAGTTTTACAGGAATTGCGCTTATATTTATACTTATAAGCTTTGCTGTTTACTTAAATGGACATAAGAAGTTTAAATATTTTCCTATAGTTATATTCATTAGTGTTGTTTTTTCAAGCTGCTGCTTTTTCCCTAAAATAAGCTATGTTGCACTAAAAAAAGGCAGTGCTTTAATAGTAAATTACAAAGATAAAGCTGTAGCAGTTATGAATGGCTGCACTAAAAGTGAAAAAGACGAAGATGAAATCAAAAATAGGTTTAACGTAAATAATTTTGTTTATAATTATAAAACGTTTATTGTAAATAAAAATTATAAAGTATTAGTAGATAGCCTAAGGAATGATGTTAAAATTTACGATGATGGTAAAAAGATATTTCAAAGCGACGGTGATAATATAGTTTATAGAAGAAGTTATTTAAGTGGATATGGTATAATTAAAATGAGTAAGGCTCAGAAATATGATTTATATAAAACAAAAGCTTCGGCGTTTATTATTTTTGGCAAGATATTAGTTTTAAGGGGTGAATAAGATTGGTAAATTACCTAGAGCTAGATGATGAAATAAAAAAGGGAAAATTTAAAAATTCATATATAATGTTTGGATTTAATGAACAGCTCATTAAGGATTATATAAAAAAGATTACAAATAAGCTTGTAAATAATGATTTTATAAGTTTAAACTATGATGTTTTTGACGGAAGTACTGTAGATTTTGATTCAATATATAACGCTCTTGAAACAGTGCCTTTTATGAGTGAAAAAAGAGTTGTGGTAGTTTATAGGGCAAATTTCTTGGGAGACAATTCAAAAAACTTTAATAAAAATGGAGAAGATATATTAAAGAGGCTTGAAGATTATATAACTAAGATTCCTGAGCAAAGTATCTTTATAATGTATTATGTATTTGATAATCCAAGAGAAAAAATTACAAAGAAAATAAGAAGTTTTGAAAAAAAAGCTTGTATAGTTGAATTTTCAAAGCTTAAAGGATTGGGACTTCAAAAAAAAGCTAAGGAAATTTTTGAAAGTAAGGGTAAGAGCATAGGTAAAGCAGAACTGAGTTTTTTTTGCAGTAAGGTAGACGATAATATTGATATTATAATTAATGAAGCTGAAAAATTGTGTTGCTATGCGGAAGATAGGGATATAACTCATGATGATATAGAATTATTATGCCATCCTAAGGAGAGCAATGACATATTTAACCTGGTTGATTTTATATCTCAATCAAAACCAGAAAAGGCCATTGAAATATTAAATGAAATCATGTTTAAAGGGGAAAAAGCCAGCGTTATACTATATATGATAGAAAGGCAATTTAGAATAATGCTTAATTTAAGAATAGGCATGGAAAAAGGGAAAAGTAAAGAAGCTCTTTCTAAGGAATTGAGATTAAACATATACATATGTGATAAAATGATGAATCAATGCAAGAACTTTAGTGTAAACAAGCTTGTAAAGGCAATTGATCTGTGTTTAAGTACGGAAAAAGAACTCAAGAGCTTATCTGGAGAGGCAAAGTTTAAAATGGAGCTTTTAATAATTAATATAGCGATTTTGAGATGAGTTTAAAAGCAGTACTTATAAAAAATCAAAAATAAAAAACCGGATAAACCGGTTTTTTTCTATGCGTTTAAAGCATTCAATCTAAAAGCTAATCTTGACTTTTTTCTTGCAGCTTTATTTTTATGAATTATACCTTTAGAAGCAGCCATATCTAAAGATACAGAAACTGTTTTATAAGCTTTTGTAGCTTCTTCAACATTTTTAGCTTCAACAGCACTTTCGAATTTCTTTATGTAAGTCTTTAAAGCTGACTTAACCATTTTATTTCTAAGAGTTTTTGTTTCGATTACTTTTATTCTTTTTTTAGCTGATTTTATATTTGCCATTTTTTCACCACCTCAAATTTTATATAACCACACAGCTTTGGGGAAATCTGCGTATAAGTAACATCCATATTTAACGTTTAACAAAAGCCATTATAGCATTAATGGAGAGATTTATCAAGTGAAATTTATACAATTTAAGAATAGTATAAGTGAATTAAGGAAAAATAAAGATAAATTAATGTGTAACTAAGGAGGATTTAATATGATTAGCATTAGAACTGACCTTGCTATCGAGGCTACAGAAATATATTCTAAGGAAAATAAAAAAGGTGCTATAGATGGAGTTGCAGTAGAAAACAGTTCAGAAGATGATGTTAAAATTACAAGAGTGGATATAAAAAATGATGAAGGAGAAAGAAGTTTAAATAAGCCTAAAGGAACATATATTACATTAGATATACCTAAGCTTACCAATTATGAACAAGAAGATATTGATAGAGTAGGTAAAATATTAGGCAAGGAAATACTAGAGATTATTAAGAATACGAATTTTCGTGAGGATATGACAGCTTTAGTAGTAGGCCTTGGAAATTGGAACATTACGCCTGATGCACTTGGACCTAGGGTTATCTCTAAAATTATGATTACAAGGCATTTAAAGGAGTACATACCAGACAGCATAGATGAAGGTATAAGACCTGTATGCGGTATTGCTCCAGGAGTTTTAGGCATAACGGGCATGGAAACAGGTGAGATAATAAGAGGTATAGTTGATAGAATAAAGCCTAATCTCGTAATATGCATAGATTCTTTGGCGTCAAGAAAGATGGAAAGAGTAAATTCAACCATTCAAATAGGAAACACTGGAATATCTCCTGGGTCTGGAATAGGAAATAAAAGGATGGAAATAAGCGAAAAAACATTGGGAATACCGGTTTTGGCTATAGGCGTTCCTACTGTAGTGGATGCTGCTACTATGGCTAATGATACTATAGATCTTGTTATAGAAGAGATGACTGGTGCGGCTACAAAGGGTAGTGGTTTTTACAATATGCTAAAGGAGATTGATAAATCAGAAAAGGAAAAAATGATACACGAGATACTTGATCCATATATAGGAAACTTAATGGTTACTCCTAAGGAAGTAGATATGGTAGTAGATGTTTTATCTAAAGTGATATCAACGGGAATAAATGTTGCACTTCAGCCAGCACTTGAACTTAAGGAGATAAGTAAATATATAGGCTGAGTGCTATATAATTTTATTGTAATAAAATCACATTTTCCAAGTATATTTTATATAGGAGGGATGTGGTGATGTATTATAAAAGATTGATTAACGGAGATAAAGATAAGCTTATAGTAAAAATAAGTATATTTACGCTTTTGATAAACCTGCTAATTTTTATGTGCATTTTTAATACAGTTAAAGCAGGAGCGGATAAGAAGAATTCTAGAAATAATGTAGCTTATATTCAAATAATTAATTATGCACTACCATCAGTCAAAGTTTTAAACTTTGATGAAGAAGATATGAGTGAAAATAGTTATTCTATAAAGAACTTGGCATTATCACTTATTGGAGTAGATATATATAATCCTGAAAAAATACTATCAAAGGAAGTATCCTGCTTTAATGGTGACGTATCAGAAAGTAAAATGGCATTTAATGATAATAAGGATAATGGTGACACTGGCGATTTTAGCCTAAATAGCAGTGATATATCAAAAGAGTCAGCAGGAGATAAAACATCGAGTGATTCAAAGAGTACTACTTCTGCGGCATACGATCCTAAGCTAAAGAAAACATTAGATGAATCTAAACCAGAAGTTTTGATATATCATAGCCATACCACCGAAAGCTATAAGCCTTACAATGAAGATGATTTTGATGATGATCATAATGTATGTGCTGTTGGAGATGAACTTGTAAAGGAACTTGAACAAAATTATGGAATATCTGCAATAAACGATAAAACACTTCATAATGCAGTATATACTAAAAGTTATACACGTTCTGGAGAAACCTTAGATAAGTATTTAAAGAAATATGGTGACTTTAAAATGATAATTGATATGCATAGGGATTCTAGCCCTAGTAAAGATGCTGTTACTGCTAAAATAAATGGAGAAAACGTTGCTAAATTTATGTTTGTAATGGCAAGGAAGAATCCTCATTACAGTAAAAATATAGCTTTAGTTAACGGACTTCTTTCAATTACAAATAAATATTTTCCTCAGCTGTGTATTGGAAGTGGAATATATCCATATGATTATGGTACAAATTATTTTAATCAGGCAAAAAGCAATAATGCATTTTTGATTGAAATAGGTTCTCAAGTAAATACTTTAGATGAAGCAAAGGCTACACAAAAATATATAGCTAGAATTATTGCAGAGTATTTAAATGGAAAAAAATGAATAATAAATTGAAAAAAGTGCATCCTTATAATTAGGAGGTGCTTTTTTTATTTATGACAAAAAAGTTAAAAGTAATTTTTATAAGTATATTAGTGATCATAACCCTAGTTTCAATTTGCATTAATAATGTACAACTAAATAGAAATATATATTGCAATGATTTACATATAAAAAAAAGTAAACAAGATTTAATGAGCAAGACTAACGATTACAATTTAGATGATATGGAAAAGCATCTTGACTATTTGGAAAATAAAGATGAAAATAGCAAAGAAAAAAATAAGATTTCTGAGGTTATTGAAAAAGTTTATGTTCCTAAAGTTAGAATACTTTTTAGATCCAATCCTTTTGATGCAAGAATAGAAACTGAGAATTATAAATTTTATATTAACAATGAAATTACATTTACACTTGAAAACAAATTTACAAATATAAATAATGCATTTTTAAATTATGAAAATGAAGTAAGCTTAAGGTTTAAAGAAATTGAAAAGGAAACATATGCATTTGAAACAACTTTTAATAAAAATATAGAAAATAGTTTAAAAAATCTAAAAACTACAATGAACAAACTGTAAAAGTTTCTATTGTTGACAAAAAACCTTCTATATATGCTATAATTTATTTTGATTTATAAACGTTTGAAAATAATATTTAAAAGTTAGATGGATGTTTTTTAAATGCAATTATAATATTAAAGGGGGATTTGCAGCATGCAGAGTAATAGGCAAAAACATATAAGGAATTTTTGTATAGTTGCACACATAGATCACGGAAAATCAACACTTGCAGATAGGCTTTTAGAGATAACGGGAACTCTTACAGAAAGAGAAATGGAACAGCAGGTTCTTGATAATATGGATATAGAAAGAGAAAGAGGTATTACTATAAAATCACAGGCTGCAAGGCTCATATATAAAAGACCCTCCGATGGAGAAGAGTATACTCTTAATTTGATTGATACTCCAGGTCATGTAGATTTTAACTACGAAGTATCAAGGAGTTTGGCTGCTTGTGAGGGAGCAGTACTTGTGGTAGATGCTACTCAAGGAATACAGGCTCAGACCTTAGCAAATTGTTATATGGCAGTAGACCACGACTTAGAAGTTGTGCCTGTTATAAATAAGATAGATTTACCAAGTGCGAGACCAGATGAGGTGAAAAACGAAATAGAGGATGTAATAGGAATAGAGGCTCAGGATGCACCGCTTATTTCAGCAAAAACTGGACTTAATATTCAGGATGTACTTGAAGCTGTAGTAGAAAAAATACCATGTCCTAATGGTGATGAGAATAAACCTTTAAAGGCACTTATATTTGATTCATATTATGACAGCTATAGAGGTGTAGTATGCCATGTAAGAGTAATTGATGGAGTTATAAAAGCTGGAACAAAAGCTAAGCTTATGGCCACTAACAAAGAATATGAAATTACAGAGGTTGGTGTTTTTATTCCTGATTATCTTAAGGTTGACGAATTAAGAGCAGGAGATGTTGGATATGTTACAGCATCCATAAAAAATGTAAGAGATGCAAGAGTTGGAGATACCATGACAGATGCGGATAACCCAGCAAGTGAAAGGCTTGAAGGTTATAGACCTGCTATACCAATGGTATACAGTGGAATATATCCTGTAGATGGAGCAAAATATCCAGAATTAAAAGATGCACTTGAAAAGCTCAGAGTAAATGATGCAGCTTTAAATTTTGAACCAGAAACTTCTGTAGCACTTGGCTTTGGATTTAGATGCGGTTTTCTTGGGCTTTTGCATATGGAAATAATACAGGAGAGAATAGAAAGGGAATTTAATCTTGATATTATAATTACAGCGCCATCAGTTGTTTATAAGATAAAGAAAACAGACGGAGAACTTATAGATATTACTAATCCTGCTAATCTTCCAGAAACTACGGAAATAGATTATATGCAGGAACCAATTGTAAAGGCACAAATAATTACTCCTTCTGATTATGTTGGAGCTGTTATGGAGCTTTGCCAGAATAAAAGAGGCAACTTTATTGACATGCAGTATATAGAAACCACAAGAGTTATGTTAAATTATATAATTCCTTTAAATGAAATAATATATGATTTTTTTGATGCGTTAAAGTCAAGAACAAAGGGCTATGCATCTTTTGATTATGAGCTTAATGGATATGAAAAAACAGAATTAGTAAAGCTGGATTTGCTGCTTAATGGAGAAGTAGTGGATGCACTTTCAATGATTGTTCCTAAGGAAAGGGCTTACGGAAAAGGAAGGGCTATAGCTGAAAAATTAAAGGAAATTATACCAAGGCAGCTGTTTGAAATACCTATTCAAGCGGCAGTTGGTGGAAAAGTTATAGCAAGAGAAACTGTAAAGGCAATGAGAAAAGATGTTCTTGCAAAGTGCTATGGTGGAGATATTTCTAGAAAGAGAAAGCTTCTTGAAAAGCAAAAAGAAGGAAAAAAGAGAATGAGACAGGTTGGAAGTGTTCAAATTCCTCAGGAAGCATTTATGTCCATACTGAAGGTGGATTAATTTATGGAAAACTTAGGTTTATATATACACATTCCTTTTTGTAAAAGGAAATGCTTGTATTGTGATTTCCCATCTTATTGTTCTATGGAAAATTATATGATTGATTATGCTAGAGCATTGTGCATTGAAATGGAAAACAAGTGTAAGGGTAAAAAATTTAGCACTATATTTATTGGAGGAGGAACTCCAAGCTACTTGTCCATGGAAGCCTGGAAAATTTTAAAAGAAACTTTATGCAAAATTAATAAATATGAAGATTGTGAGTTTACAGTTGAATGTAATCCGGGTTCATTTGATAGGGATAAGCTTGAAATCATAAGGAGCGCCGGTGCAAATAGGATAAGCATAGGGCTTCAAGCGTGTCAAGATGAACTTTTGGAAAGTTTGGGAAGAATTCATAACTTTAGTGGGTTTTTAAAAGGCTTTGAGATGGCAAGAGACATTGGATTTGAAAATATAAATATAGATTTAATGTTTGCTATTCCAAAGCAGAGCTTTAATCAGTGGAAAGAGACTTTAGAGACGGTAAATATATTAAAACCAGAGCATATTTCGTGCTACAGTCTTATTGTTGAAGAAGGAACTCCATTTTATAAAATGAATGAAGAAGGAAAATTGGTGCTTCCAGAAGAAGAAGTTGAAGTTAAAATGTATAACTTTACTGTGGAGTTCTTAAAGAAGAACGGATATAAACAGTATGAAATATCAAACTTTTCTAAAGAGAATAAAGAGTGCAAGCATAACTTAATATATTGGAGTATGGATGAGTATATAGGCTGTGGAGCCTCTGCTCATTCTTATTTTAACGGTATAAGGAATAAAAATGAGGATAATGTAAAAAGATATATTGAGAAAATTTTAAGTGGTTTAGATGCATCAATTGAAAAGCATAAAAATTGCAAAGAGGAAAATATGGAAGAGTTCATGTTTTTAGGACTCAGGAAGACCGATGGAATAAGAATAAGTGATTTTAAAAATAGATATAATATTAATATTTTTGATATATATGGTTCTGTAATTAGGAAATATGAAAGTTTAGGACTTATTAAAATTCAAAGTGATAAAATTTTTTTAACAGAAGAAGCAGTGCATATTTCTAATTCTATAATGTCTGATTTTATTCTATGATGATATTTAAAGAAAAATAGAGAAAAACAAGCAAAAAATAAAAATATTTTTGATATTTAACTTATAAGCTTAAAAATGAGATTTTTGCGTAAAGTAAGATGTATTGACAAATACAAATCAAGGTGTTATTTTATAAACATAGTCATTAGCACTCAAACAAGGTGAGTGCTAATAAAGAGGTGAGAATATGGAAATGGAGGAAAGAAAACTTAAAATCCTTCAAGCAATAATAAATGACTATATAAGCACTGGTGAGCCTGTAGGATCAAGAACTATTGCAAAAAAATATGATTTAGGTA
Organism: Clostridium neuense; assembly: GCF_045310695.1. Classification (NCBI taxonomy): domain Bacteria; kingdom Bacillati; phylum Bacillota; class Clostridia; order Eubacteriales; family Clostridiaceae; genus Clostridium; species Clostridium neuense. Next base: position 146,967 of record NZ_JBJIAA010000009.1, on the reverse strand, counting down.
TAAGTTCTGCCACTATAAGAAATGAAATGGCGGATCTTGAGGATATGGGCTATATAGAACAACTTCACACTTCTTCAGGAAGAAAACCTTCTGATAAGGGATATAGACTTTATGTAGATAAGCTTATGAAAGTACCTAGAATATCACCAGAGGAAGAGATGATAATAAAAGCAAAGATAATTGATGAAGCTCTTTTTGAAGTTGACAAAATTATCAAGCAGGCTATGTCCTTAATTTCTGATATGACTAAGCTTACATGTATAGTTAAAGCTTCATCAGCTGATAAAAGTTATATAAAATCCATACAGCTTATTAATGTTTCTTCAAACAGTGTATTATGCGTAATAATAACTGATAATGGATTTATTAAAGATAGTATTATAAGAATATCAAAGAGTGTTAGTGATGAAAACTTAATGAAAATGACGGCTTTAATTAATGAAAGAATAAAAGGTCTTACTATAGAAGAGATAAATTTAGAAGTAATAAATAACCTTAAAAATGATTTGCGAGGTTATGAAGATATATTCTCGTCTATAATTACAAATATATACACTATATTAAAGCAATCAGATTCATCTAGAGTTTATATGGAAGGAACGACAAACATATTCAATTATCCTGAGTTTAGGGATATTGAAAAGGTTAGAGATTTTCTTTCACTTGTAGGAAACAATGAAATAATTAAAAATCTTTTTGGTGCTTCAGATGGATTTACCATAAGCATAGGAAATGAAAATAATGTTTTTGAGGCTAAGGAATGCAGCATAATTTCATCGGTATACGGTGTGAATGGAAGACCATTTGGGTCTATTGGAGTTATTGGACCTACAAGGATACCTTATTCTAATGTTATAAGAGTTATAAAGGAAGTTGTTGATCAAATCAACGATAATTTAACTAGATTATATGATAATGATGAATAAAGCAAGAGGTGAAGTTGATGAAAAATAATAAAAAAGATAATAAAAAAGCTCAAGAAAATAAAGATGAAGTTTTAGAAGAAGATGAGTCAGTCTTAAAAGAGAGCCAAGAAAATGAGGAGAAAAAAATAGAGGGAGAAGAAGAAAAGAAAGAAGCTCCTGAAAAGAAAGAGTTAGAAGATATGAAAATATTAAATTCTAAATTAAAAGATGAAAATGAAAAGTTATCAAACGAACTTGGAACTATTAAAGATAGGCTTTTAAGACTAACAGCAGAATATGAAAATTATAGAAAAAGAACTGCTAAAGAAAAAGAAGGCATATATACTGATGCATGTAGTGATGTGATAAATGAAATGCTTCCATCTTTAGATAATCTAGAGAGAGCTGCTACAGCTAATGGAAATGCTGAAGATATAAAAAAAGGTATTGATATGACAATAAGGCAGTTTAAAGGTGCTCTTGAGAAACTCGGTGTTGAGGAAATACCAGGTGAAGGTACATTTGATCCTAATTTCCACAATGCTGTTATGCATATTGAAGATGAAAACTATGGAGAAAGTGAAATAGTTGAAGTTCTTCAAAAGGGATATAAAAGAGGAGATAAGGTATTAAGACATAGTATGGTAAAGGTAGCAAACTAATAATATATAGGAGGTTTTTATTATGTCAAAAGTTATAGGTATTGATTTAGGAACAACAAATTCATGTGTGGCTGTTATGGAAGGTGGAGAACCTGTTGTTATAGCTAATGCTGAGGGTGCAAGAACTACTCCTTCAGTAGTATCATTTCAGAAAAATGGAGAAAGACTTGTAGGTCAGGTTGCAAAAAGGCAAGCAATAACAAACCCTGATAAGACAATTATATCTATAAAGAGAGAAATGGGAACATCCCATAAAGTATCAATAGATGGAAAAGATTATACACCACAAGAAATTTCAGCAATGATACTTCAAAAATTAAAGGCTGATGCAGAAGCTTATTTAGGAGAAACAGTTACTCAAGCAGTTATAACTGTTCCAGCATACTTTAATGACAGCCAAAGACAAGCAACAAAGGATGCAGGAAAAATAGCTGGTCTTGAAGTTTTAAGAATAATAAACGAACCAACAGCAGCATCACTTGCATATGGTCTTGATAAAATGGATACAAACCAGAAGATATTTGTTTATGACCTTGGTGGTGGTACATTTGATGTATCTATACTTGAACTTGGAGATGGAGTATTTGAAGTTAAATCAACAAATGGTAATACTCGTCTAGGTGGAGATGACTTCGACCAGAAAATAATGGATTACATTGCAGAAGAGTTTAAGAAAGAAAATGGAATAGATTTAAGAAACGACAAAATGGCACTTCAAAGATTAAAAGAAGCTGCTGAAAAAGCAAAAATAGAATTATCATCTTCAATGCAGACTAACATAAATCTTCCATTTATAACTGCAGATGCAACAGGTCCAAAGCATATAGATATGAATTTAACTAGAGCTAAATTTAATGAATTAACTCATGATTTAGTTCAAGCAACAATAGAGCCAATGAAGAAAGCACTTAACGATGCAGGACTTTCAATAAATGAAGTAGATAAAGTAGTACTTGTCGGTGGTTCAACAAGAATTCCAGCTGTTCAAGAGGCAGTTAAGCAGTTTACAGGAAAAGAACCTTCAAAGGGAGTTAATCCTGATGAATGTGTTGCAGTTGGAGCTTCAATACAGGCAGGAGTTTTAACAGGAGATGTTAAAGATGTACTTCTTCTTGATGTTACACCTCTTACTCTTGGAATAGAAACTTTAGGAGGAGTTGCAACTCCATTAATAACTAGAAACACTACAATACCTACAAGAAAGAGTCAGGTATTCTCAACAGCAGCAGATAATCAGCCATCAGTTGAAATTAATATAGTACAGGGTGAAAGAAAAATGGCTGCTGACAATAAGAGCCTTGGAAGATTTACTCTTGATGGAATAGCACCAGCTCCAAGAGGAATACCTCAAATAGAAGTAACCTTTGATATAGATGCAAATGGTATAGTAAATGTTTCTGCTAAAGATAAGGGAACAGGAAAAGAATCACATATCACAATTACAGCTTCAACAAACTTAACAGATGAAGAAATAGATAAGGCTGTAAAGGATGCAGAAAAATTTGCAGAAGAAGATAAGAAAAAGCAGGAAAAAATAGAAGTTAAAAATAATGCAGATCAAATGATCTTCCAGACCGAAAAAACATTAAAAGATCTTGGAGATAAAGTAGCTGCTGAGGATAAAACTAATATCGATTCAAAATTAGAAGCTCTTAAGAAAATTAAAGATAGTGACGATACAGAAGCTATAAAGAAAGCATCAGAAGATTTAACTCAAGCTTTGTATGCAGTAACTACTAAAATTTATCAACAAAATCCAGGAGCAGCTCCACAGGGAGATCCTAATGCTGCAGGAGCTGGAAATGCAGGAGCAAATCCAGGAGCTGGAGCAGGTCACGGCGGAGATGATAATGTAGTTGATGCAGATTTTAAAGTTGATAATGATAAATAAAAAAATATTTGAAAAAAATTAATTTATAAGTATAATTAAAGGGAAACCAATGTTAAGAGTGATTGAATGTTTAATTTAGTTTGAAAACTTAATTTGTTTCCTGAATGTAAGGGAATGGGTTTTTACCCTTCCCTTAATTTTGAGTTAACGAAGATTTAGTAATATAATTGTAGATTTTGGGTGGTGAAAGGGATGGCAAAAAAAGACTACTATGAAGTACTTGGGCTTCAAAAAGGAGCCTCAGAAGACGAAATAAAAAAAGCATTTAGAAAACTTGCAATAAAGTATCATCCTGACAAGAACAGAGGGAACAAAGAGGCTGAGGAAAAATTTAAAGAGATAAATGAAGCCTATCAAGTTTTGTCGGATCCAGAAAAAAAGGCTAATTATGATAGATTTGGAACAGCCGATTTTAATGGCGCAGGCGGGGGCTTTGGCGATTTTCAAGGAGGGTTCGGCGATTTTTCCGACCTTGGAGATATATTTAGTTCATTCTTTGGCGGAGGTTTTGGAGGCGGAGGAGCAAGAAGAAATCCTAATGCTCCAGAAAGAGGAAATGATCTTGAATATACTATTACTTTGACTTTTGAAGAAGCAGTCTTTGGAGTTAAAAAAGAGATTAATTTAACTAGAAATGAAGCTTGTGAAACGTGTCATGGAACAGGAGCAAAGCCTGGAACATCGGCTAAAAAGTGTGATAAATGTGGAGGCTCAGGTAGAATAAGAGTTCAGAGGAATACTGCACTTGGAAGTTTTGTAACTGAAACCTCCTGTGATAAATGTGGAGGCAAAGGAACAATAATTACAGATCCATGCCCAGATTGTCACGGTTCGGGAAGTGTAAGAAAAAGAAGAAAAATATCAGTTAATATACCAGCGGGTGTGGATACTGGCAACGTGATACCTCTTAGGGGTCAAGGAGAGCATGGTAAAAATGGAGGACCAGCAGGAGATTTATATATAAATATAAAGGTTATTCCAAGTAAACAGTTTAAGAGACAAGGTTTTGATATTTACATGGATACCCATATAAGTTTCCCTAAAGCAGCATTAGGAACAGAAATAACAGTCCCTACTATTGATGGTGACGTAAAATATACAATACCAGCTGGAACACAATCAGCAACTGTGTTTAGACTAAAAGGAAAGGGTATTTCTAGAGTTAACAGCTCGGGAAGAGGAGATCAATATGTAAAAGTTATAGTTGATGTTCCTAAAACTCTAAACGAGAAACAAAAAGAAGCTCTTAAGTTATTTATGGAAGCTAGTGGTGAAACTACTTCAAAAGAAAAAAAGGGCAAATTTAAGTTTTTCTAAACTGTTTTAAAGAAGGATTTTAGAGCATAATATAGAATATAGTTAATTATCACAAGTAATTTGACTATGATGTGGAAGGAATGATGCTCTATGATGCTTGATCTTGACGTAAGTGAGGTAAAGAAAATAAAGAATCTTATAAACACGAGAATACAAGAATTACGTTACGATATGGATGAAGAATATGAAGATAGTGAAGATGAACTCAGAAATGTAATAAGAGGTTACAAAAAACTCCTTAGCAAAATAGATAGTCAAGTGAAAGATTGATACAATATTAAGTACAAGTAAGAATTAAATGTCTTACTTGTATTTTTGTAAATAATATATTTGGAGGAATAAAATTGGATAAAGATTGGATAGAAGTTAGTATTGTAACAAGTAGTGAAGCTGTTGAGGCAGTTACAGGAATACTTTACAATACACCTGTTAAGGGAGTTTCCATTGAAGATTCAAATGATGTTGAATTTAAGAAAAAACATCATGGTGACTGGGATTATTTTGATGAAAAACTTCTCAACATAAAAGAAGGTGCAGTAATAAAGGGTTATTATAAAGAAGATGACGAATTTGAAAATAACCTTGAATACATAAAAAAAAGCATTGACAACTTACATGAATTTGGAATAGATAAAGGTAAGGGACTTGTAATAAGTAATAAGGTCAATGAACAGGATTGGGAAAATAACTGGAAAAAATATTATAAGCCTACTAAGGTTGGTGCTAGAATTGTAGTAAAGCCTATATGGGAAAAATATGACCCTAAAGATTACGAATTAGTTGTTGAACTTGATCCAGGAATGGCATTTGGAACAGGAACGCATGAAACCACAAGAATGTGCATACAGGCACTTGAAAGGTATGTAGACGATAATTCAACTGTTTTTGATATAGGAACAGGTTCTGGTATACTTGCTATTTCAGCAGCCAAGTTAAATGCAAGTAAAGTTTTAGGTGTGGATCTTGATCCTGTTGCAGTAGATTCGGCAAGGCAAAATTTAAAGTACAATAATTTAGATAACATTGAGATTAAGCACGGAGATTTAATGGAAGTTGTAGAAGGCAAAGCAAATGTAATTGTAGCAAATATTATTGCAGAAGTTATAAAAATCTTAATACCTGATGTAAATAAATTTATTACAAAGGGAGGATATTTTATATCATCTGGTATAATAAAAGATAGAGCTAAGGATGTAATTGAAGAATTGAGAAAAAATAAATTTGATATAATAGAAGTTAATAATCAGGGAGAATGGGTTTGTATTGTTGCAAAAGCATAAAATATTTAAGGAGAGTGTTTTAGAATATGCACAAATTTTTTGTCGCCAAAGAAAACATAGTAAGTGATATTGTAAATATATATGGCGACGATGTGAAACATATATATAAAGTCTTAAGACTTAAAGAGGGAGAAAAAATAAGCATAAATAACTGTAGTGGAGAGGAATTTATAGCAGAAATAACTCATATAGATAAAAATGTTGTAGAAGCTAAAATTACAGAAAAATTAGAGATAAACAATGAAAGCCCTCTTGATGTTTACCTGTTTCAAGGAGTACCTAAGGCAGCTAAAATGGATATTATAGTTCAAAAAGGCTGCGAACTTGGGCTAAAGGAAATAAATCCTGTCATTATGAAAAGAGTAGTTGTAAAAAGTGAAATGAAGGAATTTAAGAAGCTTGATAGATGGAATAGAATTGCATTTGAAGCATGTAAGCAAAGTAAAAGAAGTTTAATAACTAAAGTAAACAATGTAATTGAATTTAATGACATGCTTTATAAGCTAAAAGATTTTGATCTTGTGTTAGTTCCTTATGAAAATCAAACAGGTATTGGACTAAAAAAAGTAATGCAGGAGATAAAAGGTGGCAATATTAAAAGTGCAGCAGTTGTAATAGGACCAGAGGGCGGTTTTGATGAAGAAGAAATAGAAGAACTAAAACAAATTGGAGCACATATAATTACATTAGGACCTAGAATTCTTAGAACTGAAACGGCAGGATTTGTATGTACTTCTCTTGTTATGTATGAACTATCCGATATTGGAGGAAATTTATAATGAAGGTTGCTTTTATCACACTCGGATGCAGAGTAAATTCCTATGAAAGCGAAGCTATGGCTGAAAAGTTTATCAAAGAGGGGTATGAACTTGTTGAGCCAGAAGACAAGGCTGATGTTTATGTTATAAACACATGTACAGTTACAAACATGGGTGATAGAAAATCAAGACAAATGATAAGTAAGGCAAAAAAATTAAATGAGGATGCTCTCATAGCAGTTGTGGGATGCTATTCACAAGTTGAGCCGGAAAAAGTATCTAAGATAAATGGAGTTGACATAGTACTTGGTACTAAAAATAAAGGAGATATAATAAAATATCTAAATGAATTTATTGGAGAAAGAAAGCAAATAGTAAATGTCAAGGATGTTTTCAGAGATAAGAAATTTGAAGATTTAAAAATAGAAGAATATCATGATAAAACAAGAGCATTTCTAAAAATACAAGACGGCTGTAATAGATTCTGTTCCTACTGCTTAATACCATATGCAAGAGGTGGAATATGCAGTAAAGATCCTGACAAGGTGATACAGGAGATAAAAGAACTTGCAAAGCATGGTTTTAAGGAAATTATATTATCAGGAATACACATAGCATCTTACGGTATCGACCTTAAAAATGATTGGGATTTAATTAAAATTATTGAAGAGGCCGAAAAAATTGAGGGAATAGAGAGAATAAGAATAGGTTCTATTGAACCAACATTTTTCACAGACGAAGTGATTGAAAAGATAAAAACTATGAAAAAAATGTGCCCTCATTTTCATTTATCACTTCAAAGTGGGTGTGCAGATACTCTAAAAAGAATGAATAGACATTACACGCCCGAAGAATACAAGAATATTGTAGAAAAGCTTAGGGAAAATATAGATGATGTATCAATAACAACAGATGTTATTGTCGGGTTTCCTGGTGAAACTGAGAGAGAGTTTAATGAAACCTATAATTTTCTTAAGGATATAAAGCTTACTAAAACTCATGTATTTAAATATTCTAAAAGAGAAGGAACAAAGGCAGCAGACATGAAGGATCAGGTTGATGGTAACATAAAGGAAGAGAGAAGTGCTAAGCTTATTGAACTTAATAATAAAAATGAAATTGAATTTATAAGTAAGTTCATTGGAAGGAGTATGAGGGTGCTTTTTGAAACCAATTTTGAAAATAACAGTGAACTTTATGAAGGTTATACTGCTAACTATATAAAAGTGGTAGTACAAAGCCAAAAGAATATATCTTCATCTATATTGAAGGTAAATATTACTTCCTGTAAAGGAGAATATCTATTTGGAGAAATTATAGATTAGTTATATTGTATTACTAGAAGGGGGTGATTATATGAATGACTGCATTTTTTGCAAAATAGTAAATGGAGAAATACCAAGTAATAAAGTATATGAGGATGACAAAATATTAAGCTTTAAAGATTTAAATCCTGAAGCTCCAGTACATGTGCTTATTATTCCTAAAAAGCATATTTCAAGTTTAAATGAAGTTGATGACGAAGCAGCTGAAACTATAGCACATATATTTAAAATTGTTCCTAAACTTGTAAAAGAGCTTGGAATTGATGAAGGTGGATACAGAATAGTTTCTAACTGTGGAGAAGATGGTGGCCAAAGTGTTCCACATGTTCATTTTCATTTACTTGGAGGTAGAAGCCTTAATTGGCCTCCAGGCTAAAAATTGTGCATATAAATTGCTTTATGGATACATGAAATTGTTGACATTAAAGCTTTATGTGTTGTATAATTGTTTTGTGTTATTTTGCCCAATAGCTGCATTTGAATTATAGTTAAGCTAGCGGAGGGAGGGATATAGATGTCAGAAATTAAAGTTGGCGAAAATGAATCTTTAGAGAGTGCTTTAAGAAGATTTAAAAGAAAATGTGCTAGAGCGGGGGTTCTTTCAGAAGTAAGAAAGAGAGAACACTACGAAAAACCTAGTGTAAAAAGAAAGAAAAAATCTGAAGCTGCTAGAAAAAGAAAGTTTAAATAGGTTTGAAAGAAGGTACGTGAATGTCCCTTAAGGAAAAACTACAGCAAGATTGGAAAGAAGCCTTGAAAAGTGGCGACAAATTTAAGGCTAACATAATCAGTATGGCTAGAGCTGCTGTTTTACAAGTTGAGAAAACTGGAAACGAAAAGTTAGACGATTCAAAAGTTATTGAGGTTTTATCAAAAGAAGTTAAACAGAGGCGAGAAGCTTTAGTTGAGTTTGAAAAAGGTAATAGGCAAGATTTAGTTGATAAAGCTAATAATGAGATTAAAATCCTTATGAATTACCTTCCTCAGCAATTGACTGAAGACGAGATAAAAAGTATTATTAGTGATGTAGTTAAAGAAATTGGTGCAAATAGCATGAAGGACATGGGAAAAGTAATGAAATCTGTAAGTCCTAAAACAAAAGGACGTGCGGACGGTTCATTAGTTAATAAACTTGTAAAAGAGTTTTTAAATAATAAATAAGAATGTAATAAGATCCGGTAATTCCGGATCTTTTATTAGCTTATTTTTAAAAGCAAGGTATTATGGTGGAAAGAATTTAATATTCTTTCCATTTTTATTTTTTGGAGTAATTTATCGTAGTTTAAAGTCATAAATTAATATGGAAGTGTTGTAACGTTTGAGGGTGGAAGGGTGAAGAAATTTAGATTAAGTAACATAAAAAGGAGTATAGCAAATAAGCTGGATTTCCCAACTGATATAGTTATGGATATACCGAAAATAGACATTTCAATCTTAGGCAATGAAGAGATATCCATAGAAAATCATAAAGAAATTCTTACCTTCAATGAAAATTTAATTGAAGTAAGCACTACATCGGGAATTATAAGAGTAAAAGGGATTAAACTTGAAATTCTTTTTATAGGGAAAAGTACAATAATAATTGGTGGTAAATTCAAAGCCATTATGTATGGAGATGATAGTGATGAAAATTAAATTTGAAAAAACAAAAAATGCTTATATAACAGTAGAAGTTAGAACAAAAAAAATTGAGGAATTTTTAAATTTACTTTGGAAAAATAAAATAAAACTAATAGAAGTACACAGAATAGATATGAATTTAATTCGCATAGAAGTTGAACTTAGGGATTACAGAAAGATAAAGGAATTAGCTTCTAAAACAAAATCAAGGATTAAAATAATAAAAACCAGAGGAATTGGATTTTTTTTGATTAAGTTAAAGAATCGATTTTCCCTAGTCATAGGGGTTGCAGCGTTTATATTTTTAATACATTATTTAGCTAGTTTTATATGGGGAATTGATATAAGTACGGAAAGAAATGTACCACCATATAACATAAGAATGCAATTATATAATTTAGGTATAAGACCTGGGATAAACAAAAGTAGTTTAAATGTATATGATATTGAAAAGAAGCTTGCTCTTAGAAATAATGATATTATGTGGGCCAGAGTTAGAATATATGGCTCTCATCTTAAGGTTAATATAGCTGAGAGGCAGGAGCCACCTCAGATAGTAAATGATACAAATCCTTGCGATATTGTTGCTGGAAAGGATGGTTATGTACTTAGGGTCTATACAAAATCCGGTACTGCTGCTGTTAAGACTGGTGATGTTGTTAAAAAAGGACAAGTACTTATAAAGGGAGAACAGGGTAAGGAAGGAAGTACTTATAGCGTTCATGCTGAAGGAAGTGTAATTGCACAAGTTTCCTATGAAAAATCTGTTGATGTAAGCTTATCTAAGCATGTTAGGGTGAGAACAGGACGGGAGATGGAAAATTATTATATAAAAATTGGAAATAAAAAAATTTATTTAAAAAAAAGCGCAAACAAGTTTAAGAAATATGATAGAATAATAGATGATAATTTCTTTTTCAAAAAAGAGACATATTATGAAGTTAAGGATAAATTAGAAAAACAAAATAAAGAAAAGCTTGTTAATAGTGAAGCTGATGAAATGTATAAAAAAATCACTTCTAAATTTGATAAAAATATAAAGATAATTAATAAAAGTGTTGATACAACAACAAGTGGCGATTTGTGTACAATTAGAATTTTAGTGGTAACTGAAGAGAATATTGGAGCTGTACAGTAATAAAGATAAACCACTCTGAAACTTGAAATTTATTTGTACCAAAATGCCGTTCTCTAGGCATTTTGGTGCACATGAATTTCAATAGTTGAAGCGGTTTATCTATAGTGAAACTACTGTGGAATTTAAACTATTTATGTTCCAAAATACCAATCTTCAAGGGATTATGGTGCATATATAGTTTGTAGTTGAGTTAGTTTCACTATATATATAAGCAGTGTTAAACAAAAGGGTGAATGGTGATGAAAATATTTATGCTTATGAAAAGAAATGACGTTAAAAAGATGTTGATTTTATTAGCTTCCTTTTTCATTATTTTTGGAATCATTTTAACATCTTTAATTACTAAAAAGTATAATTTAAAAGAAGGAGATATTGCTAAGGTAGATATAAAAGCACCTAGAGACGTAAAAGATAGAAATGCAACTAATGATAGAATAAATCAAGCAGTAAATTCTGTAGGACTTCAGTATAATAAAAACTCTCAAGTATTGGATGATAGCTTAAATGATTTAAATGGAAATTTTGCTGTTATAAATTCTGTTAAGGATACTAATTCTGATAATGCTAAAAAATTAGAACAATTAAAGGGTTCTATTACGATAAATATTAGCGATAGTGATGTAAATACAATTTTATCGATGAGCAAAGACGATATAAAAAATTTACAGCAAGTTTTAGTTAAGACTATTAAGGAGATATATAAAGGCGAAATACGTGACGATAACTTGCAAGATATTAAGAAGGCAAAGGAAGCTGTAGATGCACAGCTTAAAAGTGATAAATTAAATAAAATTGAAGACAATTTAGCAAAGAATATAGCTTATTCATATATAAAGACTAATATGACATATGATGCTGAAAAAACTAAAGATATTAAGGAAGAAATCGCAAAAAAGGTTTCCCCTGTTATGGTAAAAAAGGAACAGGTAATTGTTAAAGAGGGAGAACCAGTAACTGCAAATGAAATTGCAATACTTGAAGATTTGGGGCTTTTAAACAGTAAAAATAATTATAATTGGTATATATATATTAGTTTAGCTATGCTTGTTTCTTTAATGTTGTTTCTTGAAACATATTATATATTTAAATATTATAGGCAAATTTATAATGACAATGCAAAGCTTTTAATGGTATTTATTTTAAACATAATATCAATCGTATTGGCAAGAACAATAAGTGTTATTTCACCATTTTTGATACCACTTGCCTGCATACCTATGCTGTTAACGCTTCTTTTAGATTACAAAATAGCGTTAATAGAAAGTATACTAAATAGTATTTTAATTTCTGCAGTATGTGAGTTTAATACAGAAATAATTATGCTTACAATATTAAGCTGTATTTTAGTGTCAATAGTATTTAGAAAGATGCAGGAGAGAAGCGATACAATTTATGCCGCTATGTTTATAGCTTTTGTAAGTGCAATTGTAGCATTTTCTGTTGGATTTTTGCTCAGTAACAATGTTATAGATAATGTACAAAAAGCAGCATTTACTTTTGTGGGAGGTATTTTATCTTCAATACTTACTATAGGATTTTTACCTATTTTTGAAAATATATTTGGAATAGTTACATCGGTCAAGCTTCTTGAATTATCGGATCCTAATCATCCACTTATGAAGAAACTTCTTATGGAAGCACCAGGAACTTATCACCACAGCATAATGGTAGCTAATCTTGCAGAGGTTGCCGTTGAGAAGGTTGGTGGAAATCCACTTCTTGCAAGAGTGTCTGCATACTACCATGATATAGGAAAAATAAAGAGACCGTATTTTTTTAAGGAAAATCAAATTGGAGTTGAAAATCCTCACTCTAAGATAAATCCTAATTTAAGTGCTCTTGTTATAATTTCTCACGTAAAGGATGGTATAGAACTTGCAAAGGAGTATAAAATACCAGAGATAATACAGAATGCAATTCAGCAGCATCATGGCAATACTTTAGTTAAGTATTTTTATATAACACTTAAGAATTCAAGTGAAAATCCTGATGAAGTAAAAGAAGAGAACTTTAGATACCCTGGGCCTGTTCCAGAAAGCAAGGAAATTGCAATTATAATGCTTGCTGACAGTATAGAAGCAGCTGTAAGATCTATACATGAGCCTACTAAATGTAAAGTTGAAGAGATGATAAACAATATAATAAATGAAAGATTAAATGATGGGCAATTGAGCAATTGTGACCTTACTTTAAAAGATATTGGAGAAATAAGGAAAGCATTTTTAAAAGCATTGCTTGGGATATATCATCAAAGAATAGAATATCCCGTTGACAAAAGCGAATTAAAAAAGCAAAAGGAGTAAATTTTTATGATTTTTATAGATAATAGACAAAAGGCTATTGAGGTAGAAGAGGAACTTTACGATAAGATAAAGGAAATAATTGATTATGGGCTTAAGGAAGAAGGCGTTAATCCACCTTATGAAGTTTCTGTAATATTAATTGATAATGATGAAATAAGAAATATAAATAGAGAAACTAGAAAGGTCGATAATGCTACAGATGTACTTTCATTTCCTATGCTTGAATATCCGGAAGGTATGGTTTTTAAGGATGTATATTCCAATTATAAATTTGATGATACATACTTAGATGAGGGAAGGCTTGTCATAGGTGATATAGCGATTTCTCTTGAAAGGGCAAAGGAGCAGAGCATAGAATATGGTCATTCCTTTTTAAGAGAAGTTTTATATCTTACAGTACATTCGGTGCTTCATTTGATGGGATATGATCATATGGAGGAAGCTGATAAGAAAAAAATGAGGGTAAGAGAAGAAGAAATATTAAATAAATTTGGAATTGATAGATAGTTATGGCATGCACAAAATTGTGTGCATGCCATAACTATCACTAGAATAAAAGTTTTTTGTGACATTTATAAAAATAATTTGATATAATTTATTATAGAATAATTTTCTAAATGAATTTTAACATGTATGGGATGATATTTATGAAAATGAAAAAGCTTGTTGATAGTTTTAACTATGCGATTGAAGGTATAATATATGCAATAAGAACGCAACTTAATATTAGAATAGATTTTATATTCGCTCTATTAATACTTACTATTTGCTTTTTTACAGATTTATCTAAGGTTGAACTTCTTGTAATAACTATAACTATAACTATGGTAATAGCCGCGGAGCTCATTAATACAGCAATAGAAAGCGTTATAGACCTATATGTAAATTATTATCATCCTCTTGCTAAAATAGCTAAGGATGCTGCAGCTGGAGCAGTTTTGGTAACGGCTATAAATGCTGTTATAGTTGGCTTTGTTATATTTTGGAATAAGCTTAAACCAGCAGCCAATCATCTTATAATTAGAGTTAAAAATTCTAATCCATATATGCTATTTATGATTTTGATTATTGTATGTATTGTTACACTTATAGTTAAAGCAAAATTTGGCGAAGGAACTCCATTAAGAGGAGGAATGCCAAGTGGACATAGTGTAATAGCTTTTTCACTAGCTACAATGATAACGCTTATATCGCCAGAAATAGAGGTTATAGTCTTAAGTTATTTATTGGCAGTAATAGTTGCTCAAAGTAGAGTTGATTCGGAAATTCATTCTGTATTTGAAGTAGTAGTGGGTGCAGTTTTTGGAGTTTTAATTACAATAATTTTGTTTAAGCTATTTAGGTAAGAATAACTTATCAGTCTACAGCAGCTATTGATTGTGAATTATATTTAGAAAAGAAGGGAAAATTACAATGGACTATAGTATATTAATAAGGAAGGCAATGGAGTATAAAGAAAGGGCATATGTTCCGTATTCACATTTTAGGGTAGGAGCAGCAATTTTAACTGAAAATGATAGTATATTTGGAGGATGCAATATAGAAAATGTTTCCTTTGGAGCTACAAATTGCGCTGAAAGAACAGCTATATTCAAAGCTGTAAGTGAAGAAGGAAAAACCGACATAAAGGCAATTGCAATAGTATCCGATGAAGATGGTTATACTTATCCCTGCGGAATTTGTAGACAGGTAATAAGTGAATTTGCAGCGGAGGATATTAAAATAATTCTTGCTAAAAGCGAAGAAGAGTATATAGTAAAGGAAATGAAAGATATATTTCCTGAACCATTCGATAAATTTTAGTTATATAAGGAGGACTTATGTTTAAATCTGGATTTGTAACAATTATTGGAAGACCAAATGTGGGAAAGTCTACGCTTCTTAATTACATAATGGGTGAAAAGTTATCTATTGTATCTAGCAAGCCTCAGACCACAAGAGATAATATTCAAACTATACTTACAGGTGAGGATTATCAAATTATTTTTGTAGATACTCCTGGAATTCATAAGCCAAGACATAAACTTGGTGAATACATGGTTAAAGTGGCAAGTGATGCTGTGAATGATGTAGATTTGGTTGTCTTTGTAACTACTCCTGATGTTGAGGTAGGAAAGGGAGATATTCATATATTAGAACAGCTCAGGGGTGCTAAAGTACCAGTATTTTTAGCGGTTAACAAAATGGATGAAACTACGGATGAAAGGCTAGCAAAAACTCTTAAAAATTATTCTGATTTTTTTGAGTTTCAAGAAATAATACCCATAGCAGCTATTAAAGGCAAAAATGTAGATACCTTAATAGAGCTTATGGTTAAATATATGAAAGAAGGACCTAAATATTATCCGGAGGATATGATAATAGATAAACAGGAAAGATTTATTGTATCGGAGATTATAAGAGAAAAAGCTTTAAGGCTTTTATCTGACGAGGTTCCTCATGGAATAGCTATAGAAATTATAAAAATGAAACAAAATGAAAATGGTAAATACAACATTGAAGCTAATTTGCTTTGTGAAAAGGAATCACATAAGGGAATAATAATAGGAAAGAATGGAAAAATGTTAAAAAAAATATCGACATATTCAAGAGAAAGTATGGAAGAGTTTCTTGGCAAAAAAGTGAATTTAAGATTATGGGTTAAGGTTAAAAAAGATTGGAGAGACAGTCCTTTTGTACTTAAAGAGTTAGGATACAAATAATTTTTAGAAAAAAGGTTAAAATAACAAGGAGGGAGATGAGAATCTGGCGGTATTTAAAAGCAGAGGTGTAGTAATAAAAAGTCAAAATTTAAATGAAAATGATAAATTGATTTGGATTTTTACTGAAAAATTGGGCAAAATATCTGCAATTGCTAGAGGTGCACAAAAGAATAGAAGCAAATATCTACCTATAACCATAAATTTTTGTTTTGGAGATTATGTTTTTTTTAAAGGGAAAAGCATGTTTATATTAAATGAAGGCGAAATAATCGATTCTTTTCAAGGTTTTCTAAATGATCTAGATATTCTCACTTATGCTTCATATCTTTGTGAATTAATAGATATTTCTATGGTTGAAGGTGAAAGTTCCAGAGATTTATTTAGAGAATTTGTAAGTACATTTTATTTAATGAAAAATAAAGTAGGAGAGCTTGAAACTTTGGCTAGAGCATTTGAATTAAAGCTTATGAGGTATACTGGATATAGCCTTAATTTTGGGCATTGTGCTAAATGCAAAAAGAGAATATCATCTTCTAATTATATAAGCTATAAGTATTATGGATTTTTATGTGACGATTGTGCAAAAGAAGGAGGAAGAAGTATTACACCTGCTTCCTATGGTGCTCTTAATTACTTAAATAGAACTCCTATAGGCAATATTTATAAAGTGAACTTAAATAAAAATATAAAAAAAGAGATATATGAAATATTAAATGAGTTTATATCTCAAGATTATGCAAAAAAACCTAAAAGTTTGGAAATATTAAGTTTAATGAATAAGGAGTGAATTATAAATGGAAGAAATAACTTTGGAGAAAATTGATATCATTAAAGAAAGAACAGGGGTTACATACACAGAAGCCAAAGAAGCCCTTGAAGCTTCTAATGGAAATGTAATTGATGCTTTGGTATATGTAGAAAAAAATTCAAAGAAAGCTGGAAGTGCAAGGGAGCAATTTGATACCACCAAGGATGAATTTGTTACATGGCTTAAAGAAACCATAAACAAAGGCAATGTATCAAGGATAAGAGTTAAAAAAGATGAAAAAGTTATTCTTGATATACCTGTTAGTGCCGGTATAGTAGGTGGTGTTGCTGCGGGAATAGCATGGGCTCCATCAATAGCACTTATGTTTTTAACTGCGGTAGTTGCTAAAGTTACAGTGGAAATAACAAAAGAGGATGGGTCTGTTGAAGTTGTTAATACAGTAGTTAAAGATACTGTTTCAACTGTCAAAGAAAAAATGAGTGATGCAGCATCAGAATTTAAAGACAAATTTAAGGGCAGCAATGATAAAAAAGATGATGAAAACTCATATCAGTATACTGTAAGATTTGACGATATAGATGAGAACAAAAATAGCGACAATAATGAGACAAAATAAAATTTAGATAAATATTAAAAGACTTAATAAATTAAAAAGATGCTTCTCAACTATAAATCAGAGATTTATAGTTGAGAAGCATTTTATTTTTTTATCCATGATTTTATTAAATTATGGTTTAATAACTCATCGGAATATTTTAATTCATTTGAACTATTTTCTTTCAGACTCTTAAGTTTAGGCGTCTCATTAACCTTACTTCCAGTTTTTATATCATAATATGTATTTGTCCATGATACATAAAATACATTTGCATCTGTAAATGACCCATTCCTAAATGTAACCTTTCTATTGCCAGTACTAAATATATCTTTACCAAACATATAATCATTTTTTAAATCAAACATATTTGTTATAGTTGGAAGTAAATCCATTTGGCATGCATAAGTATGGTTTGTTCCCTTATTTTTATCCTTAGGAAAATGTATTAATAAAGGTACTTTTTGATATTGATACCATGCTAAATCATCTGAACTACTTGAGCCTTCAAATTTATATAAATCATTAATATTTTGTTTAGGAATAGCAAAATGGTCACCATATAATACAATAATAGAATTATCTGCTATTCCAGAACTTTCGAGCTTATCTAAAAAATCCCCAAGTTGCTTATCGGTATAATGTATACCTTCTAAATAATTTCCAAACAAAGTGTTTTTATAACTTCCAACATCCAAAGTATCCATACCATTTTCATATCCTTTAACATCATTGAATGGGTAATGACTGCTTAAAGTAATAAGAAAAGAAAAATATGGTTGCTTGAATTTTTGAAGTTCATCAAATGATTGATTTAAAAAAGATTTATCACTTAGACCTAAGCCTACGTTTTCATTCCTATCATACTTGGATTGTCCAAAAAAATCATTAAAACCTTCAGTGTTATACATTACATTTCTATTCCAATAACCTTCAGCGTATCCATGGAGTGCTGCGGTATAATAGCCATTGGCGTTTAATTCCTTAGGTAGTGAATTCAACGTGTTACCACAATACGTATAATATGCTGCCCCGGATTGAGCTGGGTAAAGTGAATTAAGAGACATAAATTCAGCATCTGAAGTATTTCCGCCAGCTACTTGATAAAAATAATTGTCAAAATATGCGCTTTTATTTACCCATTTATTTAAATTAGGTGTTATTTCTTTACCGTTAATTTTAGCATTAATGACAAAGTTTTGAAGCGCCTCTACCTGAATCATTATAAGATTTTTTCCATTTCCTATACCGGTAAATTGATTTGTTTTAGTTGTTTTACTTTTAAGATAACTTTTTACCTGATTCTCTTCGCTTGCTGAAAGTTTTTTTGAATTTTTTATTTTGGTATTTGAAAAATTAAATAAGTCAACCATATGAAAATTCAAATTCCCTATCATTTTAGTTAAATAAATTCTATCGCTCATAGCAGTTAAAAGAGTAGGCTGTTCTATTGAAACTTTTTTAAATGTCTTAGCCTCAACTACCGTTCCAACAGTAAATATCATAAAAAAGGTAATGATTCTAGCTACTAATGACTGAACTTTAACATCAACTTTTTTATAGTATATTTTAAATATAGGGATAAATACTATAATATCAATTAAATAAAAAAAGTCGCTAACTTTTACAAGGCTTGCTATAGCATCTTTTACGCCGCCTAATAATTTGGCATTTCCAATAGATGAGATAGTTATAATATCTGTATAATATCTATAATAAACTAAATCTGCTAGTATAAGAGCACTTATTAAAATGTCTATAATAAATAAATACCTTATTCTTTTTTTATTTTTTAATAGAAATGAAAAACTAAATAATAACAATAGAGATGCAATTATAGGTGTAATAACCGTTGTACTAAAATATTCGGGCGATATGCTTTTTCCATAGTTTATTAGCTTTATGCATAATATTATAAAGAATATAATTACATCGGCATTAATTTTTAGAATTTCTATACCATTTTTTATAAATGTATTATTCAACGCAATTTTAATCAGTTTGGGTATTTTCAAATTCATCACCTCTACCCAAAATAGTATACTATTGCACAAATATAAATTCAATTAGCTATTAAATCTATTCTATAACTATTTTGTAACTTTTATGTTAAATGGCTTGCACAAATTAAATAAATAATTTATGAAAAATTAAGCAAATTAAAGAATTTTCAAAATAATTAGCCATATTATACTTGAATTAAACCAAAAACTGGAGAAATAGGTGTAATAATTATTTTTGGAAAATGTTATAATGAATATGTAAATTTAATAATTTTATATTTATTATAAGTGTATTTAGTACTATTTTTATAGTGATTATGGGTTTCTATAATTTAATAGCTTATATCATTAATAGGGTAATTCTTGTAGTTAACATGTTGTTATGTCGAAAGTAAACGATTTAAGTTGAACTAATCGAGATGAAATTCTCGTTAGTAAGGATTATTGTATCGAAACTCAATTTATGCATGTTTCAAAATGTTATGTTTAAGACAATATGAGGCGTATATAAATTAAAAGTTGAGTTAGTAATCCTATATATAGAAAAAGATATGCCATTTAAGTTGGTATAACTGTAACAACAAAACGATTAAAGGGGATGTTACTATGGAAACAAAAAAGTATGTATACCTTTTTGATGAAGGAAATGCAGGTATGAGAAATTTACTAGGAGGTAAAGGAGCAAATTTAGCTGAAATGACCAACCTTGGTATACCTGTTCCACAGGGCTTTACGGTTACAACAGAAGCGTGCATAAAATATTATGAAGATGGCGAAAAGATATCTGATGAAGTACATGAACAAATTGATAAGCATATGAGAAAACTTGAGGAAATTACAGGGAAAAAATTTGGCAGTGATACAAACCCACTTCTTGTTTCTGTAAGGTCAGGAGCAAGAGTATCAATGCCTGGAATGATGGATACAATACTTAATCTTGGACTAAATGATAAAACTGTAGAGGCAGTTAAAAAGCTTACAAATAATGAAAGGTTTGCATATGATTCTTATAGAAGATTTGTTCAAATGTTTTCAAATGTTGCAATGGGGATAGATGGTAGAAAATTTGAAGATATTATAGACAAAGTTAAAGATGAAAAGAATGTTAAATACGACACCGAATTAGATGCAAATGATTTAAAAAACATACTTTCCCAGTTTAAAGAATTATATAAAAAAGAATTAGGAAAAGATTTTCCAGCAGATCCAAGAGAGCAGCTAATAGAAGCAGTTACTGCTGTATTTAGATCTTGGAATAATCCTAGAGCAATAGTATATAGAAGAATAAATGATATACCAGGTAACTGGGGAACAGCTGTAAATGTTCAGTCAATGGTATTTGGAAATATGGGAAACACTTCAGGGACAGGAGTTGCATTTACAAGGGATCCTGCACTTGGAGATAAGAGAATATTTGGAGAATATCTTATAAATGCACAAGGTGAGGATGTCGTTGCCGGAATAAGAACACCTCAGCCAATAACAAAGCTACAAAATGATTTGCCAGAATGTTATAAGCAATTTATGGAAATAGCGCAAAAGCTTGAAAAGCATTATAGAGATATGCAGGATATGGAATTTACTATAGAACAAGGCAAACTTTACTTCCTGCAAACTAGAAATGGAAAGAGAACTGCTCAAGCAGCATTAAAAATAGCAGTTGATTTGGTTAGCGAGGGATTATTAACCAAAGACGAAGCACTTCTCAAGGTTGAACCAAAACAGCTTGATTCACTTTTACATCCAGCTTTTGATAAAAAGGAACTTGAGAAAGCTGAACCAATAGCAAAAGGTCTTCCAGCATCACCAGGAGCTGCTTCAGGAAAAATTTATTTTACAGCAGAAGATGCAAAACAGCATCATGAAAATGGAGAAAAGGTTATACTTGTAAGACTTGAAACATCACCAGAAGACATAGAAGGAATGGTAGCTTCAGAAGGAATACTAACAGTAAGAGGTGGTATGACTTCACATGCAGCGGTTGTTGCTAGAGGAATGGGAACATGCTGCGTTGCAGGCTGCGGAGACATAGTTGTTAAGGAAGAGGAAAAGAAGTTTGAGGTAGGTGGAAAAGTATACAATGAAGGTGATTTTATTTCACTGGATGGAAGTACTGGAAATGTGTACGGATATGCTATAAAAACAACCTCTCCTGAAATAAGTGGTTACTTTGGAACATTTATGTCATGGGCAGATGAAGTTAGAAAGCTTAAAGTTAAAACAAATGCTGATACTCCAAGAGATGCACAGCAGGCAGTAAAATTTGGAGCTGAAGGCGTAGGACTTTGCAGAACTGAGCACATGTTTTTTAATGAGGACAGAATACCGGCAGTTAGAGAAATGATACTTGCAAAAACTGTAGAACAAAGGAAGAAAGCACTTGCTAAACTTTTGCCAATGCAGAAGGAGGACTTTATAGGAATATATGAGGCAATGGAAGGAAAACCTGTTACAATAAGGTTCTTGGATCCACCTTTACATGAATTTTTACCTACTAACGATGAAGATATAGAGGATTTAGCAAAAGAAATGGGAATCACCTTTGATGAACTTAAAAATACAGTTTTATCTTTACACGAATTTAATCCTATGATGGGACATAGAGGCTGCAGATTAAGCGTATCTTACCCTGAAATAGCTGAAATGCAGACTACGGCTGTAATAGAAGCTGCTATAGATGTAAATAGAAGAAAGAATCTTAATATTGAACCTCAGATTATGATACCTCTTGCAGGTGAAGTAAAGGAATTAAAGTTTGTTAAGGATGTAGTAGTTAAGACAGCAGATAAGGTTATAAAGGAAGAAGGAGCTAATTTAAAATATAAGGTTGGAACTATGATAGAAATACCAAGAGCTGCACTTACAGCAGATGAAATAGCAAAAGAAGCAGAATTCTTCTCCTTTGGAACTAATGACTTAACTCAAATGACCTTTGGCTTCTCCAGAGATGATGCAGGAAAGTTCTTAAAGGATTATTATGAAAAGAAAATATATGAATTTGATCCTTTTGCAAAATTAGATCAAATAGGTGTTGGAAAACTTATAAAAATGTCTGCTGAATTAGGAAGAAAAACAAATCCTAATTTGGAACTTGGAATTTGTGGTGAACATGGAGGAGATCCTTCGTCTGTGGAATTCTGTCATGATGTTGGGCTTGATTATGTATCATGCTCTCCTTATAGAGTTCCTCTTGCAAGGCTTGCAGCTGCACAGGCTCAAGTTAAAAATCCTAGATAAATTTGAATACTAAAATAATATGATTTTTCTTAGAGATCTTTGTATAATAAGCATTTGATAGGAATTAAATAATAAAAAGTGAGGTATTGCAACTTAAAATGAAGTTACAACACCTCATTTTTTTATTATTATTTTTAAATAGGTAACACAGTGTTTATTTAATTCATATTATATAATTGTAAAAATAAATCATATTGATTTAAAAAGTACAAAAGAGGTGTTATGTATGAATTCTTATGTTAATGAATCATATAATGGCCATAGTTATTATAAAGTTAGCAGTAGATCAAGAAGTAGATCAAGAAGTTGGTCAAGTAGTAGATCAAGAAGCAGGTCGAGAAGTAGATCAAGAAGTTGGTCAAGGAGCAGTTCAAGAAGCTGGTCAAGCAGCAGATCAAGGAGCTGGTCGAGAAGTAGATCATATAGTCGATAATATCGTTTGAAATGAAATATAGATAACCAGTTCAACCAATAAAATTCATTTGCATCATAGCTCACAAAAGACGGCATTTTGGTACAAATAAATTTCAAGTTTCAGAGTGGTTTATCTTTAGCTATAGGATTATTAGTATGGATAGATATTATAAAGCAGGAGAAAAGATAGATGGATATTGTATCTTAAAAATAATAGGTGAGGGCAGATATGGGATTGCATATTTAGCAGTTAATAGTAAAGGTGAAAAGTTTGTTGTAAAACAATTGAAAAAAAATATGCTTAATAGTACTAGAAAAAAATTGTTTTATGAAGAGAAGATATTAAGAACTCTAAATAATCCAATGTTCCCTAAATTTATATCAAAGTTTAATAATAAAGGTAGAGAAGGCTATATATTAGAATATATTGAGGGGAAAGTATTCGAAGATTTATTAGCCATAGATAAATATGAGTTTAATAAATATGAGATTTACAAAATTGGAGAGCAGCTTTTAAATGCAGTGGAAGTATTGCATAATAATGGTATAGTGCACCGCGATATTAGGCTTCCTAATGTGATATTGAAAGAAAATAAAAATATAGCATTAATTGACTTTGGATTGGCTAGAATTATTGATAATAAGAGATATGTAAAGGATATAGATTATTGGTTTATAGGTGATTTTTTAATTCATTTGTACTATTCATCATATGAAATAACTGAAATAGAAGATAGACCTTGGTATGAAGAGCTTGATTTAAATTCTGAGGAAGAAGTTTTTTTAAAAAAGTTAATGAATATTGGAGAAAATTATAAAAGCATGGAAGAAATAAGAAAGCAACTTGAAAGAATTAAAAATATAAATTGATATTGAAGATATGCCATATGATTAGGAAGATTGATTCCAATATCGTATGGCTTTATT
Organism: Clostridium neuense; assembly: GCF_045310695.1. Classification (NCBI taxonomy): domain Bacteria; kingdom Bacillati; phylum Bacillota; class Clostridia; order Eubacteriales; family Clostridiaceae; genus Clostridium; species Clostridium neuense. The sequence continues at coordinate 123,121 of NZ_JBJIAA010000009.1, read as the reverse complement.
TTTCATAATAAGCATATGATTAAATTGCAGGAGGTATTTATTATGCCAAATTCATTAGAGATACTAAGAATATATACGGAAAGTTTTAGATGTAATTTATATTCGGTTGAACATTTTAGGATGATTGGATTGATAGATGTAAATATTAAATATATTTATGGTATAGAAAGAGTAACTTTGGCATACTTTAGGTCATCAGGAAATAATAGTGGGAAAATAAAGGGATTATGGTATCCAATTGTGGGAATAAAAATCCATACAGGAGAGTTTACAGAATTTACAAAGTATTTGAATTTTATATTGTCAAAAACTACGAAAAAAGGAATGGCATATGAGGGATGGTTAGCTAAATCAGTATTCTTTTCAAAGCAACATGATCATAGCTCAATGCTTAGAGGATTTTCTAATGGAAGATATTATAAAAGTCTTCTGAAAATAGGAGAAACCTTAAGAGATTTGTATGAAAATAATGAATTTGAAAAAATGAGTTCATTAGACGGATATAAATTAAATACTATAATAACTTCAAAAGAAATATATGAAGGTAATAGCTACACTCAAAGAGAAAATTTTGAGAAATTTATAGAAGATATATTTAATGAAATTTAGTGACACAGAATAAGTGTATACTTGGCAAGCACTATAAATTAAGTCTAAAAATTTAATATAATTAAAAGAATCAACTTATTGCTAATTTTTAGGCTAATTTATTTTTAGGCTTATGTTAATAGTGCTATGCCATTATGAATCAATACTAATCACTATATTTAAGGTCAACATTAAATTTATTATTAATATAATTAGCAAGGTTCTTTGAAAATTCAAGTTGTTCTCTATTGTATTTTATACTGTCCTTAAGAAGATTGATAAAAGAACCTTTATTGCATTTTCTTATATTTTTATAATAATCTCTGCAAATTTTCCAGAACTTTTGTGGAAATGCTAAGTAGGATAGTATATATAAATATTCATCTAAATTTAAATTTTTAACATCTTCATAGCTGTTTAGTGTGTTTATTAGTATTTCATTGTTCCATACAGTTGAATCTCTTTTTAGAATTCTTCTCAAAAAATAGGATATATCGTGAACACAAAAATCCATTTTGCAGTTATCGAAGTCTATTATCCATATATTATCTGATTCGTCGAAGATTATATTTTTATTTACATAATCTAAATGACATAGGCTTCTTTTTAAATTATTTGTATTAATAAAAGAAGAAGCTTCTAAGGCTTTTTTTGCAAGAGATATGCAAATTTCAGAATTACTTAAAAGTACCTTTGAGAACTCATCATTTATCTTATAGGCTGTATTACAAAAATCTAAAATTTGTTCGAAGTGTTTTTTTGTTGAAAGATCTATTCTGTCAAATCCATTTCTTAAACTGCTGCCTTGTATAGGAAAAAAACTAGAGGAACATTTGTGCATAAGAGCTAAATTTTTTGATGCTTTAAGGAGGTCATTACTATTATCATAATTGAATTTTCTACCATTTACCCAGGGCATTAATATAAAAATCATATCATTATACGATACAAAGCGCATATTATTATGGGTAGGAAGGACTCTTGTAACGTTTATATTATATCTATAAAGCCATTCTGTGGCTGAATATACAAATAGTAAATCCTCTTTTTTATAATAAACTTTTTTTAAGCAATATTTTTGGGGACCATAACCTACAGCATATACAGCTCTTTGTTTTTCTGTATCCTTAAATTTTATTTGCTGTATTTCTGAATCTTGTAAATTATATTTAGAAAGAACAAATTCTTTTATCTTATCATAAGGCAGTAATATATTGGAACTTTTCATATTCACACTCCCTAAAATTATCTTCATTAACTATGATATTAAATATTTTTTTATAATATACATCTAATAAAAAGGATTTTAAATATTTGTATAGAATAAATTATTGTATGAAGATGAAAATTCATCACATTATCGGAATAAAATTTACTATTAAATGGGTAAAATATAAGAGATTTGTAGTTCTAAAAGATTATTCGCTAGTGAAATATTTAATGAAAATATTAAATATAGAAGGAATTTATGATTTTTTGTCGAATATAATCTTGCTTAATTAGAAAAGTTTAATATAATGTTAGGTGGAATGTCTTATTGATAAGTGAAGAGGTTATTCAAAAAATTAAAGATTTAAATGATATAGTTGATGTTGTATCTGAAAAAGTAAAATTAAGAAGAGCAGGTCATAATTATTTAGGACTTTGTCCTTTTCACAATGAAAAGACACCATCATTCAGTGTGTCTCAAGAAAAACAAATATACAAATGCTTTGGATGCGGAGAATCCGGGAACGTAATAACATTTGTTATGAAAACAAAAAACCTTCCTTTTGTCGAGGCTGTTAAGTTTTTAGGTGATAAGGTTAATATTTCAATTGAGAATAATGATGCTAAACATAATGAAATTGTAAACCAAAATAATAAACTATATAAAATTAATGTTGAAGCTGCTAGATACTTTTTTTCTAACTTAAGAATTGATAAGGCAGCTAAAAATTATTTTATGGCAAGAGGCATTACAGAAGGTGTAATTAGAAGTTTTGGATTAGGTTACGCAAAAAATAACTGGAATGGGCTTTTGTATTATATGAAAAAAAAGGGCTATTCAGAGCTGGATTTAATAAAAGCTGGCCTTATAATACAAAAGAACAATTCCTTTTATGATAGATTTAGAAATAGAGTTATTTTTCCTGTTTTTGATTATAGAGGTAGGGTCATAGGGTTTGGAGGAAGGGTTTTAGATGATTCAAAACCAAAATATTTAAATTCCCCAGAAACTGCATTATTCAAAAAAGGTATAAATCTCTATGGATTAAATTTTGCTATTAAGAACAACATTAATAGAACTTTTATAATTGTAGAAGGATATATGGATTGCATATCCTTGCATCAATATGGTATAAAAAATGCGGTGGCATCGCTGGGAACAGCTCTTACTAAAAATCAGGCAAAACTTTTGAAGAGATATGCTGATAAAGTTATTATATCCTATGATGCCGATGCAGCAGGGCAAATGGCGACTCTAAGAGGTCTCAAAATATTGAGGGAAGTTGGTCTTGAAGTAAGTATAATAAAAGTACCTGAGGGTAAAGATCCGGATGAATTTGTGAAAAATAATGGCAGGGAAGCTTTTATGAGGCTTATAGATAATGCGCTTCCAATAGTAGATTATAGATTAAAAGAAGCCTTTGAGAGGGTCAATCTTAAGGATAATGAGAGTGTTATAAAATATATCAGGGAAGTTTCTACCATAATTGAAGATTTAGATCCTGTAGAAAAAGATGTATATATAAAAATGGTGTCAGAAAAAACAGGAATAAGTGAGCAGGCTATATATGATTTGTTAAGTGAAAAGTCTCAAAAAGATGGCTATGATATGCATAAAATGGATAATTATGGACAAAATTTATATGTAGAATCAGCATATATTAAATCTGAAAGATCACTTTTAAAAATTATGATACAAAATAAGAGCATGTTAAATTATATTATCTCTAAAATTAACTCCGAAGATTTAATAATAGATAGTCATAAAAAGATATATACAAACATAATAAATGTGGTTAAAGAAGATAATAAACTTGATGAAAAAAACGTGCTAAAGATGATTGAAGCTAAATGTGATGATGAAGAAAGTTATTCTGAATGGATTAAAATAGCTAGTGAGAATATAATACTTTCCGATGGTAATGAAAGGAAACTGATAGATGATTTTATTGTAAATATTAAAAAATTTAGGTTAGAGGAGTCGAAAAAGGAAATTATGAATAAAATAAAGATACTTGAAGAAAAAGGATTGTTTCAAGAAACGCTTGAACTCATAAAGAAAAGAGAAGAAGTACAAAGCAAGTTAAACAATCTGTAATTAACGGAAGGAGGTATCATTAATGAAAAATAAGAATGCTGCTGGTAATAATACAAAAAAAGATAATATAAGTCAAAAAAGTGAAAAAATGAAAATAGTTAAAACTCTAATTGATAAGGGAAAGAAAAAGGGAAGTCTTACTTATAAAGAAATAATTGATGAGCTGGAAGAAATTGATTTAAATCCAGAGCAAATTGAAAAGATATATGAGGTACTGGAGTCTGTTGGAATAGAAGTAATTGGTGATATGAATGAAGTTGAGGTTGAAGAGGAAGATCTTGATCTCACAATACCTGAAGGCATTGCCATTGATGATCCAGTTAGAATGTATCTTAAAGAAATAGGTAAAGTGCCTCTTTTAGGTCCTGATGAAGAAATAGAGTTGGCTCAAAGAATAGAAAATGGCGATCAATATGCAAAAAAGAAGCTTGCAGAGGCAAATTTAAGGTTGGTTGTAAGCATAGCTAAAAGGTATGTTGGTAGAGGAATGCTTTTCCTTGATCTAATACAGGAAGGTAATCTAGGACTCATAAAGGCAGTTGAAAAGTTTGATTATGGTAAGGGATTTAAATTTAGTACTTATGCAACATGGTGGATTAGGCAGGCTATAACAAGAGCTATTGCGGATCAGGCTAGAACTATAAGAATTCCTGTTCATATGGTTGAAACTATAAATAAGCTTATAAGAGTATCCAGAAGTCTTCTGCAGGAACTTGGAAGAGAACCTCAACCAGAGGAAATTGCTAAAGAGATGGATATGTCCGTAGATAAAGTTAGAGAAATAATGAAGATAGCACAAGAGCCAGTATCTTTAGAAACACCTATTGGTGAAGAGGAAGATAGTCATTTGGGTGATTTTATACCTGATGATGAAGCACCAGCACCAGCAGAAGCAGCAGCTTTTAGAATGCTTAAAGAGCAGCTTATAAATGTTCTTGATACGTTAACTCCACGTGAGGAAAAAGTTTTAAGGTTAAGATTTGGTTTGGATGACGGTAGAGCTAGAACGCTTGAAGAGGTTGGAAAAGAATTTAATGTTACAAGAGAGAGAATAAGACAAATAGAAGCAAAGGCTTTAAGAAAGTTAAGACATCCAAGCAGAAGTAAAAAGCTAAAGGATTATCTTGACTAAAAAAGTTTAGATGATTTTAAATAACAGTATATCCATAGTAGAAAGGATTCAATGTCCTTTCTATTTTCATTAAGGTGATTTAGATATAGATGCAACTAGTTCTATAATACTATCTGGAATTTTATTAAGATTAGAAGAAGGTGAAAACTTGAAGTATATAAAACCTTGCAAAAGCATATTTTTAGCTATAGATGTGATTTTAGTTTCAGTACTGGTTAATATGGTTACACTTGTAATAGGTAACTATATTAATACATATACGATTATAGTTTTCTTTAAGGTGTTTTTAGTAGTATTTAATTTGTATCAAATCTATTACTTGCTGAAATGCATTACACTTAAGTATTATTATGATGAAGATAATTTATATATAACAGCTTTTAATGGGTTGAAAAAAGTTTCAATACCTTTTAAAGAAATGGATATGTACCAAAAATCTGAAGGTGAGATTAATGGCATAAAACTTTCAGGCTATGGAAAAAATAAATTTGCCTTTGGAATATTTTTTGTTGAAAATATAGGTACTACTAACATGTATTGTACTTCTACAGAAAATGTTATTTATATAAAGATTAAAGAGATGATATATGCTATTTCACCTGAAAATGTAAAAGAAATAGAAGATAAATTGAGGAGTTTAAACATACCGTTTGAACATTGGGCATACCAGAAAAATAAAAGATTAAATTTAGGAAAAGACAGACACTTTATGATTCCTTTTGTAATTGTAACTATAGTTATTCTTGCAATGACCATAGTTCCGTTTATATTTTATTGGAAGGACATGCTGCCTGCCAAAATGCCTCTTAGCTTTGATGCTAAATTTAACCCTATAGTATATGGAACGGCTAAAGGATTTGCTTTTAAGCAGATGATGTATGGAGCATATAATATGATTATATTATTTTGTATGTATTATGTATCATATTTTTATTCTAAGTATAGTAGAAAGTTGGCATATAAATATATATATATATCACTTATAATATCTTCTGTTTTTTTTATAATACAGATAAGAATTTTGCAATTATTTTAAGGTTTAAGGAGAAAGTATGGAAATATCAAATAGATTAAAATGCGTCGCCTCTATGATTGATAAATGCAGGTGTATTGCAGATATAGGAACGGATCATGGATACCTTCCCATATATCTTATAAAGAATGGCGTATGCAGTACTGCGATTGCCTCGGACATTAAGAAGGGACCTATAAGTAAAGCAAAAATTAATATAAAAAAATATGGAATGGAAGAAAGAATAGAATGCAGGTTAGGGGCAGGACTAAGCACTATAAATCCGAATGAGGTGGACTGTGCTGTTATATCAGGCATGGGAGGAAATCTCATAAGTGATATTATACATGAGAATTTGGAAGTGTTTAAATCCTTAAAATATGCTGTACTTCAACCGGTTCAAAACCCGGAAGTGCTTAGGAAATATTTATATAATGAAGGTTTTAACATTTTTGATGAAGAATTATGTATTGACGAAAACAAATATTATGAGATAATAAAGGTAGGATACGATAATCATGTCGTAATTAAGGATGATATATATTATGAAATAAGCGAAAAGCTTATTGAAAAAAAACATCCACTTATAAAGCAGTATGTTGAGTATAAAATTAAAAAAAATAAGCATATAATTGATAATATAGATCTTTGTAATAGTAATGCATTGAAGAGGAAAGAAGAACTAGTTCATAAAAACTATATTCTTAAGGAGTTGTTTTCATGTCTTTTAAAGTAAAGGATTTGTGCTATATAATTGAAGAATTTGCACCTAAAAATTTAAAAGAGGATTACGATAATGTTGGGCTTATGGTTGGAAATACAGAAGCTGAGGTGAATTCTGTGCTTATGGCACTAGACTGTACTTTGGATGTAATAGATGAGGCTGTATTAAAAAAATGCAATACTATAGTAACTCATCATCCACTTCTTTTTAGAAGACCTAATTCTATAACAAACGAAACTCTTCAAGGAACAAAAATACTAAGGCTTGCTGAAAATAAGATTAATTTATATTCAGCTCATACTAACTTTGATAGTGTGCAAGGAGGGTTAAATGATATAATTGTAGAACTTCTTGGCTTTGGTAGGGGCAAGGTTATTGCAGCTAGTTATGGCAATGATAATTCTGGTATAGGAAGATTAGTTGAACTACGAACTCCAATTACCCTTGAAAATCTATGCCTTAATGTAAAGAATAAACTTGGAATTAAAAAATTAAGATATTGTGGAAATGATAATACAAAAATATATAAAGTTGCAATTATAAATGGAAGTGGTCAAGATTTTTTTGAAAGTTCAAAGAAACTTGGTGTACAATGCATAATTACAGGTGATACTTCATACCATTATGTTAGTGATTATAATGAACTTGGTATGTGTATTATTGATGCTGGACATTTTGGCACTGAATGGCCAGCAGTTAAGGTTGCCGCTTCAAAACTTCAAAGTGCATTGGATGAAAGAAAATTAAATATTGACGTATATGTATCAAATAGTAATGTTGATCCGTACAAAATAAAGTAGATATGGTTTTTTCACTGTGTCTACTTTTATTTATATATAGATATATCACACGAAGAGTTAAGATAAGAGGACTTTGATTTTACAATTAGTATTTTTTATTGCTAACAAGTAAAGCAGTTTATTTCGCTATATATGTAATACAAAACAAATAAAAAATATTTTTAAAAACTACACCCAAGCTCAGCGTATGATTCTATTAAATTAAATTGGAGGGAAAAAGAATGCAAAATATGGAACTAGCATATTCACTTCAGCATAATTTAGATTTAATAAAGAAAAATAAGAAGGTATTAAAAGATGGCTCGCATATTTATTTTTTAAAAAAGCTAAAGAAGGAATTTGATGACAAAAAGAAGGAGTATATTTCAAAAAAGGAGACTCGTAAAGACATAAAAAAAAGCTATGAAGAAATAAGTGAAAAAATTAAAAATTGCAAAAAGGATATAGATGAAAAAGAGTTTAAACTGTATAATAAGGTTGGTTCTGATTTAAATGCTATAGACAAGCTTGAAAAGTCAATTGAGAAAAGCAAGCAGGAACTAAAAAGACTTGAGGATGATGCTGTGGAATTTTTAGAACAGGAAGAAAAAATAAATTTAGATATTGAAAACTTAAGAATGGAACTTATAAATGTAAAAAATAATTTCTATGATTACAAAGATAAAAGTAGTAAAAAAATAGATGAAGCTGATAGTAATATAAAGCTTTTTCAAAAAGAAATAGAAAATGTAAAAAAGAATATCCCCCAATATATTCTTGATGAGATAGATAAAATATTAAAATATAATGATTGTGCAGTTGCAAAGCTGGTAGGATCTGTATGTGACGGCTGTAAAATGAAGGTCTCTGCTATGACTATAGATAGTATACACAGGGGAGTAGAGATTGTACACTGTGATAACTGTGGAAGAATTCTTTACTATGATGGCAAAAGCACAGGTGAAAAGAGTAAAAAGAGTAAGTTAAAAAAGTAGTATTAAATAAATGTTTTTATTGCAATATGTGATTATGTGTGATATTATAGTTAGGCAAGTAAGCCAGACAATCGCTGCTGCCAATATGGCAGGAGAGGAAAGTCCGAGCTCCGTAGGGCAGGGTGCCGGGTAATACCCGGTCAGGGTAACTTGAAGGAAAGTGCAACAGAGATATACCGCCTAATTATTTAGGTAAGGATGGAAAGGCGAGGTAAGAGCTCACCAGCGCATTGGCGACTTTGCGGCTATGTAAACCCCACTTGGAGCAAGATCGAATAGGGAAGCATTTTGGGGCGGCCCGTCCCGCTTCCGGGTAGTATCGCTTGAATCTTATGGTAACGTAAGATCTAGATAGATGATTGTCTAATACAGAACTCGGCTTATAGGGTTACTTGTTTAATAAAGTTCTGAACCACTTGATTTATCAATGGTTCAGAACTTTATTAATTTGAAAATTATTAATTATTGTACTACTTTTACAAGCAGGTAATAAAGAATAATTATATATGACTATGTTTAATTTTTAATTCCGCACACCTTATTTTTATTTTAACATTAAAAAGTGAAATTGCAAGATGAATTTTTTATATTGAAATATCAAACGGTTCATACCAGACTTTAAGTAGTAAACTTTTCGAAGATTAAATTTTACATAAATCCATGTTTAATTAATATATATTTTTTAGTAACAGGGGGTAATATAAGTTGAGTATTAAGGTTGAGATGTTTATTAAGTTACCATACATTATAAAGTTAAATGAGGAAAAAGATTATAGATTTTCATTTCAATTTAATGAGTTTGAGATGTTTGATTTAGAGATGAGATTTAATGATGAGAATAATGAGGATATATATAAAGCTGAGTATCCTCCGTGTTCATGTAGTAATATAAGAATTGAAGCAATATATAAAAATTGCAATTATTTAGATTATGAAAAGAGAACGACTTTTCGTGGTGATAAAAATATAAATGAATTTATAGTAGAGTTACCGTTTAAAGAAACAAATAATATTTTTAATGTTGTGAATAAAAAATTAGAGAAAATATTAAGCTATTTAAGAAATAAGTCCAACATGTTTTGGATAGAACAACCTCCAATTAGACCTATAAGTTATTGTTTTGGCAATGAAATAGAATTTAATTTTTATTCCCCTAATACAAAATTATTTAAATGTGTAAAAGAAATAAAGCAATATACTGATTATTATATGATATCTGATTCACTTGAAAAAATAAGTAATGTAGATAATGATATTTTTAATGGATTTAAGGATGATGGTGTTGAAGAAAAATTTAATTTGTATTTAAGCAAGGCAGAGAAATCTTTATATGAAAGATCTTATGAGGATTTTATAATATATTGCAGTATAGCAGTAGAAGCTTTTATAAGAAGGTATATTGGAAAATTAGAGCCTAAAGATGACATTATTTTTAATCGTATTTCAGTCTCAAATTATGATTATTTAGATCAATATTATAATGTATTGTTAAAATATATAAAAGGTAAAAGTTTAATTGAATTAGATGAAAATGCATTTTATCACTTAAAACGAATGTACAAGCTAAGAAATGCAATTATGCATAATGGAATTGTAGACGAAAGTGCATTAAAAAAGGCTGGTTTAAATAAGCTTGATTTTAAAGAATGCAAGAATATTTTGGATAGTGCTAAAAAGAGTTTTTTAATAATAAGTAAATTATAAGTTCATAATGATAAAATAAACGGCATTTAATGATTAGTTGCATAGAGCTATATAAGTATTATGATCACCATAATTGTCACAATATTCACTGCATTTCTTAAAATACATAATATGGTGTAAAAAATAACATAATAGAAAGTATTTGTACACTAATTGGAACAATTAGAATGTTGAATTTTTACAGAAATTAAAGCTTCAGTATAAGTAGATGTTTTAAGATATATGAATAAGCTATTGACATGGCTACAAATCCTTAGATAATGTAATAAAAGCAATAGTAGTGAAGAACATATATGAAATAAAATATAGTTATATTATGGTGAAAGTATTTCTTAATAAGTAGTATATAAACTTATTAATTTTAATTATTAAGATACAAATTGGAAAGAGAGAGAAGCTTATGTATTGTAATTACTGTAATAAAGAAATAATTGATGCTAAAAGACCAAAGGGAAATACTGACTACTCAAAAGTGTATAGAAGTAGTGAACATATTATTCAAAATGCAATTGGAGGCAGATTAGAGTCGGAGAAAATTTGCTGTGATAGATGTAACTTTCATTTAGAAGAATTAATTGATAAATCATTTTGTGATATTTTTGTTCCTTTTATATCGAATATAAATAATTTTAAAAAGACTAATAATTCGAATAATGCGCCTAAATGTTCTGGATATGCAATATATAATGAAGGAAACAAAAATAAAATGGTATTTGCCGATGTAATTAAAAAATCAAAAGTAAAGAAGAGCAATGAACTAATTAAAATAGAAAAAGAAGCTGGAACTAAAAATCTTGATGAACGAATAAAAAACTGTCTCAATGAAATGAGGGTTGCTTTCAAAAATTTTAATTTAGATAATAATTATTTTAAGCAAGGAATATCTAAAATTGCATATAATTATGCAATCTATTTAGGAATAAATATTAAAAATATTTCTAATGTATGTGATGTTACATTAGATAGTGAAAATAAAGAACTGATAAGTATTAATTTTAATACAATAGTAATACCGTTTGTTCCAGGAAATGCATTTGATGATTTTTTAGAATTACATACAAAGTTTACATTATTTCATAATTTAATTTTGTTTAGGTATGGAAAAGAGTTATGGTGTTATATCAACTTGTTTAATACATTTCAGTTCTATGTAAGATTAAGCGATAACTATGATGATGGAGAAAATATAAGATATAAAATATATGGACAAGAATTTCAATATATGCAATCTAATATGAATACTAATCATAATATATATAGCGATATAATTATGGAAAAGGCAAAGGAGTATACAGCCTCAGGGTATAAGTATGTAGATACTTTGAGTTATAATTTTTATATTAAACAAAATAAATTGAATAATTATTTTAGAATAGAAAATCCATTACGAAAATTTGATAAAGGAGAATATGAGATTATTTTCTATCCATGGTGGATAATACAAGCTAAAGATAAGGAAGAAATAATTGAATATACAACAAAAAAATATATTCAATTAAATCAATATTTAATAAAAGATAATCCTACTATATTAGATAGTGAACTTTTTAGTATGTCAAAAGAAGACCGAGAAAAATTTGTGGAGTTGTATTTAAAATCTATAAAATCAAGTTAAAAATAGGTTGTTGGTTAAATAGGTCACAAGGAGAAAGGGAGAGCTATATTGAATAATAATAAAACGGAATTGATTGCAGTTAATCGAGTAAAAGATATAATACTTGAAAGTGATATATTAGAACCATATATTGACGATAATGACAAAACACCATCGTGGGATGGCAATATTTTTGTTTATAAATCATCTGATATCAAGAAAAAAAATCTAAAGGGAAAGATACCTATACAAGTCAAGGGAACTAAAGTTGACAAATTTAGTAATGATGCAGTATCATTTTCTTTTGAAACAGCAGATTTAAAAAATTATTTTGTTGATGGAGGAGTTTTATTTTTTGTGGTAGAAGTTATTAGTATAAACAATGTAAGAATATATTACAAAAGTTTACTTCCGATAGATATTAGAAATATTCTATCAATAGCCAAAAATGATACACAAAAAACAATATCAGCAACATTAAAACCTATTGATAAATCAAATGCTAAGTCTTTAGAAAGCATATGCTTTGAGTTTTTATTTAATAGAGAACTACAGTATAGTACAGTGAACTACTCGAAAACCCTACATAACTTTAATATTGTAAATTTTACAGTGTTTACTGGAGGAATTAAACCTAATAGATACATGCTTGAAAATGAAATATATATTTATGGTAAAGAAAATAAAAAATCAATACCAGTACCAATCGATAAAGTATCCATAGAAACTATAACTCATCAAGTACCAAGAACTATATCTATTAATTCAAAATCTTACTTTGATAACTATAGTGTTACGGAGTCTAAAAGTGATATGTTTGTCATAATTGGTAAAAATATAAAATTTAACCCTTCTACTGGAAAATTAAATTTTAAATCAGGTGGTAGTTTGACAGAAAGATTGAAAGAGGCTAAGTTTCTTGACGAATTAGTAAGAAATAAATATTTCTTTATCGGAGACATTAAAATTGAAGGGATGGATATATCGAATAAGGATAAAGAACAAGTTAGTGGAAATTTAAGATACTTAAATAGTATTAGTGATTTAATGGTTTTTTTTAACATTAATGAAGAATTGAATATGGATTGTTTTAATAAAACTGATTATGACAACCTTGATACGCTAATGGAGATTGTTTTATATAATAAAAAGGTAAAATCTAAGTTGGTTAAAACAGGAGTTCAACACATTAAGATAGGAAATATTGACATACTTTTACTGATTGTAGTAGGAAAAGATAAAATAATTAATATATATAACTACTTTAGTTCAATTTATAAAATGTTTCAATGCACTATTCATTTATGTAAAGATGAGAAAGAGATTAAGGGCAGTTTTTATTCAATTCTTAAAGCTAATGATATAGTTAAATCAAATAACTTGGATTTAACTATAATAGAGGAAGAAGTAAAAAGTGTTCAAATCAATGATGTATATGCTAATTGTATAACGCTTTTAATCTTAGAACTTATAAAAGCATATGATATTAATAAGAAACTTATTAAGTCTTTATTTACAGCACTTAACTTATGTGAATGGTTGGAAAAATATGATGGAGTATCTGTAGTTTATAAAATTAATAGATTGCAAATAAAAAAAAGGGTAGGGGTTTTAGAAAAAGAAGAAAGACAAGAACTTATGGATATTAGAATGATTGAAGCGAGCAATTTCCCAATTTTATGTGGTATAAGTATATTATTGGATAATAAATCAGACTTTGAATATTATTTTGAAAAACTTTCTGATGAAGAACGTAAAACATTTATGGAATATCCAATATATAATATAAAACCAAACATATAAAAAAGTTTAATATGAATAATATTAAGGCTTATTATATGTTTGGTTTTATAAAACTACATAAATTTGAATACATTGTAGTTTTTATTTTAACCTTATTAGAAATTAAAAATGAATAACAAGAAAGAAATAAGAATTTAATGAGGGGAATGCTTACGATATATATTTTTGCTAAAGATAACTTATAATTATAAATACAAAAAACTAAATAGTCACCTACAAGATTTTACTTTAGCTAAATATTATTAATCCACATTTATAATTTATTGTGCATCATAACTATTAGAGAAATAATTAAAGACTAATGTTTTTACATTAGTCTTTTTTATAAGGACAACTTTCCGCATCTGCTCCATCAGGACAATAACAATCACCAGTGTATGGACAGGACTCAACAACATCTTTTTTCTTAGGACACCAAAACATAATATTACCTCCTAAACGATTTTAAATGCATCTATAAAGTAAGATATATTCTATATAATACTACATGTTACATATTAATACAAACTTGTTTGAAACTATAGCGATAATTCATATACTATTTTTGATTTGAACCTAAAAACAGTGATTTTTAACCTTTTTTATTTTCTTTAATCTACAACACTGTTTTTAGCTATTTAAAATACAATTAAGTGATTTTTATAATTATGACTTGGAATAAAAAGTGTATATCATAAACTACATTTTTATAAAACTTATATAAACAGACAATTTAGCTTAACAAAAATACGGTTTATAATATGATTTGTATCTATTTATGGCAATGTATAGCAATACATATTTAAGGTGTTGGTAATACACAATATAGCTTATTTATTGAGCAGATCATTAAATAAAATGTAAGTATAGTAACGATTAACTAAGATGTTCAAAAGAGAGGCAAATAGATATGTTGAATGACAATGATATAAATAGAATTGTTAATAGAATTGTAACTAATATTAACCCAAATAAAATAATATTGTTTGGTTCTTATGCTTATGGAAAACCTAATGAGGACAGTGATTTAGACCTATTAATTATCAAGGATATGCTTATGGAAAAACATAAAAGAGGCAGAGAAATAAGAAAGTTTTTAAGGGGGATGAAAATTCCTATTGATTTATTGATATATACTAATAGTGAAATTGAAGTGTTAAAAAATCATAAATCTACATTTATATCTGAGATATTAGAGAATGGTAGGGTTTTGTACAATAAGCATAATTATTAAGATTTCAAGTTAAAAATCATCATATTAGTCTAAAGTACAGCTTTCTTATATATGAATGTGAATTATCAGAATATTCACCACATGGTCTAAAACATAAACCTATATATAGCATACAAAAGCTTTGGTTTTAAATGGTAAATGTGATATAAAAATAACAATTATATGCAACATGATACTATTAGTATATTAAGATTTAAGGGATATGTAATGTTAAAATTAAAGTTAATTACTGGTAAAACGTTATAGAGCAGTTTAACTATATTTTTCTTCTTCTAATGTTTGTATAATGTAAAAAATACAAAAGAAGAAGGAGAAAATAAAAGTGGCATTAATATCAAAAGATAAAATAAATGAAGCGAGAAGTATAGACTTTAAAGAATTCTTAGAAAGAGAAGAAGGATTTAATTTCATTAAAGAAGGTACAAATTATTATAGGTGTAGAGAACATAGTTCACTAATTTTAAAATATAAAAATGGAATATTAACTTATTGTTGGACATCAATGCTACAAAAAGGTGATATTATACAATATGTTAAAGAAAACATTACAAATAATAACTTTAGAAGAGCCGTTGAGTATTTGTTAAATGGTTATTTTAAAGAGGCAAATTCTACAGAATATAAACCTAAAATTATTAAAGGTGAAAAAAGTAATATAGAAATATGTTATGCCTGTAATATGAAAAGAGCATACGCCTATCTATGTAAAACAAGAGGAATAAATCCAAGCATTGTTAATGAACTAATAAGAAAGAAGCTTATTAGTCAGGATAATAGAAATAACTTGATTTTTAAATATCTTGATGAGAAAGGTACTGTTGTCGGAGCAGAACTGGTAGGAACTAATACTTTTAGGCGTTTTAAATCTGTTGAGAAGAATTCAGACGAAAACTATGGATTTAGTCTAAACAATGGTGATAGAATAGAAAAATTAATAGTTTTTGAAGCATCAATTGACCTTTTATCATTTCTTCAGATTAATTATGAGAGTATACAAGAGTCTCTGTTATTGGGGCTTGGTGGAGCTGAAAAAATCAAGAAAATTGATACTTATATAAAGCAGTATAAAGATATAAGAGAAATTATAATTTGTACAGATAATGATAGTGCTGGAGATAAGGCTTTTCATAAAATTAAAATGATTTATAGTAATAATTATAATATTGTAGATGGTAGAAGTTCGTTGAAAACTACCAATACAAAAGATTTCAATGAATTATTATTACAAAAGGCAATTTTGGCATAAGGAAAAGAAAATTAATAAAATGACTCAGTTCTAATAAGATAGACACTGGGTCTTTTTTATTTAAACAAAATAGCTTTTAAGCAGTAATAAAAAGTGATTGCCTATAAATTAATGCATTGGTAGATACCACTTTGTATTATTATAAGCATGTATTTATAAGCTGTTTTATTTTTTCTTTTCTTATGCTTTTAAATTAATTTTTTATTATATAAAATGACTCAAACCTTATAGAGCATCTAAACTGTATAAATATTTTTAATTGAAATCTATAATTAAGTAAAAGTATCAATAATGATTTAACCGATGCGTTATAATACAAAAGTTTGAAATTATAAAAAACAAATATCTAAAGGTAATCGTTCGGTTCAGAAAGTTTGAGGAAGTTTATGAATAGTGATATTAAATATAATATAAAAAAAGCGCAAGAAACTATTGGAGTGGAAAACAGATATAAGCAATACTTTATTAATAATAAAGATAGTATAAAAGGCATGATGACTATTAATAGAGATGTTGATACTATAGATGAGGCTATAGAACTTATTAATAAAGTTGATTTTAGAAAAATTTTTGGATTAGATGTTTTATTAGAAGAGAGATTTATATGTGAATTTTTTTATATGGAGCATAAAATTTACATGGCTTTTAATTCAGAGTTTGAGGCAGATGAAGCAGTGAAAATAGAGGCTGAGAGATATTATGGTAGAGAAGTAAGGGTATCATCTTTTAATCGCTTTAATATGTTTGTTAGAGAAATTTTAATAAAGACTGAAAAAAGAGATGCATGGATAAGATACAATGATAGAAAAAATAAATATGTATATGTGATAGATAGCAAGATTAAAAATAATTATGTCATTTTTGATGTATTTGATTTGTATCAGATATTTATGCAGTGTGATATTAAGAGAGCTGTACAAGAATTATCTAATTTATTAGGAGTGAGAATTAAAAAAATTAATGAAAATAAAAAGAAATATGAAAAATGTAAGCAATTTATTATGAATTCTGCAACTAAAAATAGTTTCTCGGCAGTATATGAGCTTATAGGTGAGCATATTCCTAAATTAGTAGCGGTATTAGATGAAGGTATAGATAAAATTTATTATCACTTAGAAAGTAAAGAAAATATGGTGTTCTCTTGTTCGATGCAATACCTTGCAGGTAGTATGAATAAAAGTAAAAGTACTATAAGCCCCATAATTAATACATTTGTTTTGCTTCATTTATTAGAGAAACAAGACATAAATAATGAAACATATTCAAAATGGAATAGAAATGATATAACGTATTTTTATATACCTCAATATAATGATGACTTGTTTGAAATTGCAAATAAATTGGCAGAAATAATGCTATATAGGGGAATGCGCATTACAGCAAGCTCTTTCTCATATAAAACATGTATAGAGAAATTTGGAGTGGAAGTAGCAAGTTCAATTTTTAAAGATAAAGTAATAAAAGCAAAATAAATTAATATTGTTGGATTTTTTAATAGGTATCTCAAACTGAATAGAACACGTTAGTTATATTAAAAATGTTCATGATATGAGATGATTAAATTAATACTAATTAAGAGGAGAAAATGAATTATATGGAAAAGAAACTTAATGATAAAAGATTAGAAATTAAAATAAAGCTAATATATGAATTTAATCTTGATAAAGAAATTGCAGATGAATTGATTAGAGATTATGGCATGAAAGTAGCAAATGTTATTATAAGTAAGCCATATATACTCGGTCGTTATTTAATTTCTATGAACTTAATAAAAGAGATAATAGAAAATAATAGTATAGATAAGAATGAGGATTATAAAAATATGATTATTATAGCGGCCGCAATTCTTTACACAGTTGAGGATGTAGTTCGTTCTGAAGGACATGTGTTTATTTATAAAAGTGATTTAAAAAGTAAATTTAAAGAATTAAATGAAGAGGTAGATGAACAAAAATTAGAAATGACTTTAAATTTTTTAGAGGCTAATAGTGAAATTGTAAGAGAAACTGACAATGGTGGAAGGGAATGTGTATATCTTACAAGATTGTATAAGGCGGAAGTACAACTTGCAGATATAATATTGGGCTTGATGAAAAAATGTAGATGTAAAAATAGTTCAATAGATAATGATAAAATTGAAAAATTCATTAGTATGTGTAATAGTTCGGATATAAATCTTAATAATAATCAAATTAAGGCTGTTCATACAGCTCTAAATAGTAGAATTAGTATAGTTTCAGGTATGGCTGGAACAGGGAAAAGTACAATTATAAAAACAATTATTGCTGGATTTAAATATATGTTAAATCTATCAGAAAAAGAGATATCTATTGTTTCTTATACAGGAAAATCTGTAAATGAAATGACTAAGAAAACAGGAATTAAAGGTAAAACTGTACATAGATTTTTGGGGATAGGTTTGAATAATAAATATCATAGTATAAAAACGGATGTACTTATTATTGATGAGTGCGGGCTAATTGGGCTTGAATTAATGACACAGTTGCTCTATAATACTGTCAAAGAAAATCCAAATGTGAGAATTGTTATTATGGGAGATCCGTTTCAGCTTAAATCAATTGAAGCAGGATGTGTTTTGGAGGAATTACTAAAAAGTAAAGTTATTAAGGTGACAGAGTTAAAAGATATTGTTCGTCAAAAAAAAGATAGTTTGATAATTAATAACGCGTGTAAAATAATTAATGGAATTCAGATAAATGGAAGAAAAAGTGGAATATGGTTTGATGAAAATGAATTTCAGTTTTTAGAAGTAGGTAGAAGCAATATAAAGACTAAAGTAATAGAAGTAGTAAATAAGTTACTTAGTAAAGGTATAAGTATTTGTGATATTCAGATTATATCCCCTACTAAAAAGGGCATCAATGGAATAGAGGAATTAAACAAGGAAATAGCCAATAGTGTTAATGGTATTTCTGGAAGATATATATATAAGTTTGGAATATTAGATATGGTAATGGTAACTGAGAATGATTATTCTAAAGAAGTATTTAATGGCCAAAAAGGAATTATTAAAAGAGTAGAAATAAATACTAATAGAATTGAGAATGTAACAGTTGATTTCAATGGTAAAGAAGCATTATTTGTAAATGATGAAATTTCATGTATAGAACTTGCATATGTTTCAACTGTACATAAAATGCAAGGAAGTGAGTCCAAAGTAGTAATAATTGTAGTAGATGAAGAACAGGAAATGATGTTGACAAGGGAATTATTGTATGTTGCAGTTACGCGTGGAATTGAACGCGTAGTAATTGTTGGAAACAAGAAAGCTTTTAATGAAGGGGTTAGAAGAGTAACAATGGAACGACATTCATTGTTGGCAGAAAGAATAATAGAGATGAGTAATATAAATTAGAAAACACATTTAGAATAAGGTTATCTAATATCGATAGCCTTTGTTTTTGTGAATTTTTGTAGTGTTGGATTGGTATACGATATGTGTAAAATAATGACGCAGATAATAATAAAAACTCTTTTTATGATGTATTTATGATATAATATAAAATGTATTTTTATAGTATTTTATGATAAAGGTGTGGTAGGCCACTATGAAAAATGAACTTAAATATAGTGCATCTTTAACAAGCGATGCATTTTTATACTATGAATTAAAGCAAGTTTTAAGATTAAAAAATGATGGTCTTTCAGATAGTGAAATAAGAAGTAAGATACTGGATGAAAATATCTTTCAGTATAAGTCAAAGGAGAGTTCTAAAAGGCTTGTTTCTTCGATTTTTAAAAGAGTAAAGGTATTAGATGATACGCTTATAAAGATGCTTTTAGAAGAACCTATGGATACAGGTAAAATTATTAATTTATATGCAATTATGAAGACCAGTAGATTGTTTTATGATTTTATGAATGAAGTCGTAAGAGAAAAATTAGAATTTAATTATGAAATTTTAGAAAAGAAAGATGTAAATATATTTTTTATAGGCAAATCAGAACAAGATGAAATTGTTGCGGGATGGTCAGATACAACGACAAAGAAATTAAAACAAGTAATTTTGAAGATATTGTCAGAGGCAGGATTATTAGAGGATATAAAAACTTGCAGACTTAATAGATTGATAATACCTACAGAGCTTAAGGCGTATATTATTGGAATAGGTGATAAGGAATATATTAAGGCTATGGGGGAACATGTACAGTAAGGAAGTGAAAAAGTTATGAATAAAGTATATGATAGACTTCAAAAGATTGTAGATAAAATAAAGTCAGAAAAGTTTATCAAGGGAAGTGGTCTTGGAAATGAAATTAGTTATTACATATTTGATTATGACCCTAAAGAAGAATTAGCAGTTAGACAATATATTAAGTATATTAAGAAAGAGTTAAATAAAGTAGATTCAAATAGAAAGGTTATTGAATTTGATTTATATAAGCTGTTTATTGAGATTTTAAAAGAAGAAGATATTTTTCAACAAATTATTGCCTTGGAAGAAAATGAAGGAAAAGATTATGTGATTAATGCAGTGACTCCATTTGTTACTGCTGAAATGTATGTCCAAAAGATAACAGAAAAATCTAAAGAATATGATGTTATCTTTTTAACAGGTATAGGAAAGGTATATCCATTTATGCGTTCACATAATATTTTGAATAGCTTACAACAATTCTTAAGTAAAAAGCCAATAGTAGTATTTTATCCTGGAAAATATAGTGGACAGGATTTAACCTTATTTGGAAAATTTAAAGATGAAAACTATTATAGAGCATTTCCTTTGATTTCAGAGTAGTAAATTAAGGATGGAATATCATAATCAACTCAAGTAGAGTTTTACATATATATGGAGGGGTTAGTATGAATGTTAGAGATATGTTCGTTAGAGACATTGAACGTGAAATTAGCGGAGTAGTTAAAGTAGCACAAACAGATGAAAATAAAATTTACCAAGAGTTAGATGAATATGTTGTTACAAAAGAAATATCAAGGCACTTGTCTAAATTTTATGATAATTACGGTAAAAGTATTGATGGTAATACAGATAAAATGGGGGTCTGGATTTCTGGATTTTTTGGAAGTGGTAAATCTCATTTACTTAAGATATTATCATATGCGTTAGATAATCAAAAGGTAAATGGTAAATATGCAATTGATTACTTCAATAATAAAGTAAACGACCCTATGTTACTTGCGGAAATGCAAAGGGATGCAAAGGTTGATACAGAAACAATTCTTTTTAATATAGATTCTAAAAATCCAGTTAACAATAAAAGCAAAGAAGATGCTATTCTCAGAATATTTATAAAAGTATTTAATGAACATAGAGGGTTATGTGATGAAATTCCTGGAGTTGCAAATATGGAGCAACAATTAATGAAAGATGGAGTATATGAAGAATTTAAGCAGGAATTTTGTAAGTTAAGGGGTAAAGAGTGGCTACATAGAAGAAATGCGTTCTTTTTAGATAGGGATTATGTAGCAAAGGCTATTTCAGCTGTTCTTAATATATCTCTTGAGAGTGCTAATGAGTATGTAACAAACGGTGTTACAGAGTATGAAGTCAGCATAGAAAAGTTTGCTAAAGAGGTAAAAGAATATGTAAATAAAAAAGGGAAAAATTTTCATTTGATTTTTCTTGTAGATGAAATTGGTCAGTATATTGGTGATAATTCTACATTGATGCTAAACCTTCAAACAGTTGCCGAGGACTTAGGCACATATTGCAACGGAAAAGTATGGATAATGGTAACTTCACAGGAAAGTATAGACTCATTATTTGATGTTAAAGGAAATGATTTTTCAAAAATACAAGGTAGGTTTGATACAAGGTTAAGTTTATCATCAATCTCTGTTGATGAAGTAATAAAGAAACGTATTCTTGATAAAAAACAAGATGCAATATATCTTTTAAAGGATTTATATAGAGAAAAAAGTGCTATACTTAAAAATCTCATAAGCTTTGATAATGCAAGAAAAGATTTACTTGGTTATTCTGATGAAAATGAATTTGCTGAGGTATATCCCTTTGTTCCTTATCAGTTTAAGATTCTTCAAAATGTATTTGAAGAGGTAAGAAAGCATGGAAGCTCAGGAAAACATTTATCAGAAGGCGAAAGGTCGATGATTTCTGCTTATAAGGAATCCGTACTTAAATATGCTGATTATAGGGATGGAATTTTAATTCCTTTTCATGCTTTTTATGATACTATAGAAGAATTTTTAAATCCATCCATTTCAAGAGTTATAGAAAGAGCTTCGGAGAACCCAGCACTTAAAGAAAATCCTATGAATTTACAAATATTAAAAATATTATTTATGATTAAATATTTAAGTGATGAGATACCAGGTAATTTAGAAAATATTGCGACATTGATGGTAAATAGTATAGATGAAGATAAATTAGATTTAAAAGAAAAAATAAAGGAATCTTTAAGAAAACTTCAATCACAAACACTTATTCAAAAGAATGGAGATAGTTATGTATTCCTTACTGATGACGAACAGGATGTTAATAGGGAGATTAAGTATGAAAAAATCGAAGAGGAAACTTTAAAGAAAGAACTATCAAATTATATTTTTCAAGGTATATATGATGAACCTAAATATAAGTATTCTAAAGTTTATTCATTTACATTTAATAAGATGATGGATGAAAAGGAATATGGAAATCAGACAAGTAGCATGGGAATAAATATACTTACACCTCTTTCGGATAATTATTATAAGAGTGATGAAGAACTAATATCAAAATCATTTATTAATAAAGAAATGATTATTAAACTTGGTGAAAATGATAATTATATAGAAGAATTAAGTGAAGCTATGAAAATAGAGTCATATATTAAGAAGAAAAATGTAAGTTCTCTCCCAGAAAATATACAGATTATTATTACAACAAAGCAGGGAGAAATGAGGTTAAGAAAAGCAAGGGCTAAAGAACTATTAGAAAGTTCAATATTACAAGCGATATTTTATGTTAATGGAGAAAAGCTTGATATAAAAGGTAATTCCGCTAAGGATAAAATAAATTCTGGTTTTAATATACTTGTTAATAGTATATTTAGTAAACTTGGATATATTAAATTTAATTTATCAGGCGAAAGTGAAATAGCAGTATTGTTAAAAAATAACGTTGAACAATTAGGGTTTGATGCAGTAGAGCAATATAATAATGAATTAGCTGAGAAAGAAATATTTGATTTTATATGTCTTCAGGAAGATAATCTTCAGCAAATTAGAATGAAGATAATATTAAATAGATTTAAAGATGCACCATATGGTTGGAATGAAATAGATATTTCTGGAGTAGTAGCAAAGCTGTTTAAAGAGCAGAAGATAAAATTAAGATTAAATGGAGAATTTTTAGAAATAGATAATCCAAATAAAATAGCGGATGCATTAACGAAAATAACAGAAGTTGATAGGGTTATAATTAATAAGAAGATAAAGGTTGATGCTACTCTTATTAGGGCAGTTAAGAATATATGTTTAGATGTGTTTGGAAAAATTAATTTGCCTGATGATGAAGATGGATTGGCAAAATCTATTAGGGATAAAATAAATGAAAAAATTCATGAATTGAAAATATATATGAGCAAATATGAGAATAAGAAATATCCAGGTAAAAGTTTGTTTGAAAAGGGTATTAATGCATTTAATGAGATTATGGAGAATAAAGACAACTTAAGTTTTTTTACAGCATTAAAAAATAAAGAAGATGAACTGCTTGATTGGGTAGAGGATGTTGCTTATGCTTATGCTTTCTTTGAAAACCAAATAAATATATTCGATAAAGGACTTGAAGTTTCTAATAGATGTCATGAAAATAAAGATTATCTTAATGAGAGTGTTATACAAGAATTAAAGAGTTTAGATGATATTTTAAATAATCCTATACCATATAAGAAAATAAGGAATATTGTAGAGATAGCTCAAAATATAGAAAAAGGATTCAGTGTAATAATTGAAGAAAAGAAGGAAAATGCTAAGACAAAAATAAACACCGATTTTGAATATTGTTCATTAAAATCAAGCCAATACGGGGTTAGCAATAGCACAGCAGAGAAAATTAAAACATTTTATAATCATTTACTCTTAAGAGTAAATGAATATACTGATATATTTAAAATAGATGCATCTGTAACTCAAAGTAATAATCAAAAAGAGTATTATGAGAAACTTATAAATAAAGAGATAGAAGAATTTAAAAAGAAAGAAGAAGAGGAAACAAAAAAAGGTAATGTAGTAAATGAACCTCCAGCAGTAAAACATACACCAATACAAAAGCAAGTTGAAAAGATTAGTGTGTCAAAATTAGTTGATATTAGATTACTAAAAACTGAAAATGATGTTGAAATTTATATTAGAGAATTAAAAAGCAAACTTAAAAAGATTATAGATGAAAATAAAGAAATTGAAATTGAATAGTTTATTTTAGTGGGAGGTTTAACATCTCCTACTAACTTATTAATACAAAGAAGATAAATAGCATTAATTTTATGTAGATATATAGGAGGTCAAGATGAATAAGGGCAAGTTAGAAAAATTTGCAGTTGATTCCAGAAGAGAATTAATTGCAAAAATAAAAATAAAAGCAATGCAGTATGGCATAGAAGAAGATAAAATTAAAAAATCTCAAGTTGTTAGCAGTGATTCTGTAATTATTAATGGAAAACCTTTAAGTAATGAAGAAAAAACACAAAGAGAACGACTTTTACAGAAAATAAGTTATCTAAATGAAAGAGGGGAAGATGGGTACGAGCAAATTGTAGAAGAAGTAACATATACTTGGTTTAATAGGTTTACGGCTCTTAGATTTATGGAAGTTAATAATTATCTTCCTACAAGGGTTAGAGCGTTATCTTCAGAAACTCCAGGAAATATTGAGCCAGATTTAATTAAGGAAGCAAGTAATGTAGATCTTCCAGTAGATAAGCAAAAGATTTATGATATGAAATTAAATAATGATACTGAAGGACTATTTAAATATTTAATAATAGCTCAATGCAATGCTTTAAATAAATCGTTACCTTTTATGTTTGAAAAAATAGGTCATTATACAGAACTTTTATTCCCTGATGGATTATTAAATGATAATGCATTTATTAGAAATCTTACAAATATAGAGATTATATCAGAAGAAGATTGGCAACAAGTTGAAATTATAGGATGGCTTTATCAATATTATAATTCTGAGGAAAAAGATAGAGTTATTAAAGCCAAGAAGAAGTATAAAAAAGAAGAAATTCCTTTTGCAACCCAGCTATTTACGCCTGATTGGATAGTTAGGTATATGGTTCAAAATACGTTGGGAAGGTATTGGATAGAATCACACCCAGAGCATAGTGATTTAAAGAAAAACTGGGAGTTCTATCTTGAAAATCATAATCCAGAGCCAGATTTTGAAGAAAAGTTAGCACCGTATATAAATAAAAAACTAAAAGTTGAAGAAATAAAGTGTTTTGACCCTGCAATGGGAAGTGGACATATACTTGTATATATGTTTGATGTTTTATATGAAATATATGAAAAGTGTGGTTATATGAGCAGAGAAATACCACAACTTATTATAGAAAATAATTTATATGGTTTGGATATAGATGATAGAGCTTATCAACTTGCTTGTTTTGCTGTAATTATGAAGGGAATGAAATATAATAATAGATTACTAAGAAATATTGAAAGGAGAGCGGAAAGAGTAGGTAAAGAAGGGATTAAACTTAACTTAGCTTCTATTCAAGAGACAAATAATTTAAATAATGATGATATAGTCTACATAGCTGGAGAAAGTGATGGAGAAAATTATAAAAAGACTAAAGAATTTATTGAGTGGTTTAATGATGCCAAGATATATGGGTCATTAATAAACATAGAAGTATTTGATGAAGAGTTCTTTATTAGAAGATTAGATTATATAATGAAAAATCCAGCTGAGGATATTATTCAAAATGAAAGCAGAAAAAAAGTAGTAAGTATTTTGCCAGAATTATTAAAACAAGTTGATATAATGGGGAAGGAATATGATATTTTAGTTACAAACCCACCCTATATGTCATATAAATATATGAACAGTAAGTTATTGGAGTTTATTAATAAGAGATATGAAGATGTAAAATATGACCTATTCTCAGCTTTCATAAAATATAGTTTTAGAAAAGTAAAGAAGGATGGTCAACTTGGATTTATGACACCATTTGTTTGGATGTTTATTATAAGATATGAGGCATTTAGGGAATATATTATTAATCATAAAACACTTAGCACTTTGATACAATTAGAGTATTCTGCCTTTGAAGAAGCAACTGTTCCTATATGTACATTTACAATTAGAAATAGAAAGATAGAATTTTATAAAGGTGAATACTTAGCGTTATCTGAATTTAAAGGAGCGAATAATCAACCTATAAAAGTATTAGAAGCAATTGAGAACAATGATGTAGAATATAGGTATAATATTAGTTCAACTCAATTTAATAAAATTCCTGGAAAGCCAATAGCTTTTTGGGCGAGTGAACAAGTTATTAATGCATTTAGTAGTGATAAATTTGAGAGATATTTTATCTCTGAAAGTTTAAACTTAACTGGAGATAATGCAAAATTTTTGAGAAAAGTTTGGGAAGTAAATAATGATACAATAGGAAAAAGCAAAAAATGGCTATTATATGCTAAAGGTGGAGGTTATAGAAAGTGGTGGGGTAATCTTACTGATGTTGTAAATTGGTCACCAGAAGCTATCAATCATTATAGAACAGATAAGGTAGCAAGAATTATTCCAGAATATTTATGGTATAAAAAAGGTATTACATGGGGATTTGTTACATCAAGCCTACCAAGTTTTAGAGTTTTGCCAGAGGAAGCAACATTTGATATAGGTGGAGCTTCAGTATTTTTTAATGATTATAATGATTATAATTATTATTTAGGATTTTTAAATTGTAAAATATGTGAGAAGTTATTAAAAATGATAAATCCAACACTGAACTTTCAAATGAGTAATATAGGGTCGTTACCTATAATTGCAAATAGTGATGAAAGTAAGGAAAAAGTCAAAAAGTTAGTGGCTAAATGTATTAATATATCTAATAATGACTGGGATAATTTCGAGATATCTTTAGATTTTAAAAATCACCCTATAATAACATATAAAGATGGCAGTAATAAAATAGAACAAGCATACCATAATTGGAAGTGTTTTTCAAATAATCAATTCTATCAGTTAAAAGAAACTGAGGAAGAGTTGAATAGAATATTTATAGGCATATATGGACTTCAAGACGAGATGGTATCACAAATTGAAGAAAATGACATTACTGTAAGAAAAGCAGATTTAGAAAGAGAGGTAAAATCATTTGTTTCTTATGCAATTGGTTGTATGTTTGGAAGATACTCTTTAGACAAAGAAGGCATTATATATGCGGGAGGTAAATTTGATTCTGCTAAGTATACTACATTTAAAGCTGATGAATATAATATAATTCCTATGCTTTCAGAAAATTATTTTGAAGATGATATGATTTCAAAGTTTGTAGAGTTTGTTAAAGTAATATTCGGAGAAGAAACTTTATCTGAGAATCTTGAATATATAGCAGAAACTCTTGGAAAAAAGAGTAATGAAACTGCGAAAGAAACTATAAGAAGGTATTTTTTAAATGACTTCTATAAAGACCACTTGCAGACATATAAAAATAGACCTATATACTGGATGTTTACATCAGGAAAACAGAAAGCGTTTAATTGCTTAATATATATGCATAGATATGATAAAACTACATTATCAAGAATTAGAACAGATTATTTACATGAGTTACAGGACAGATTGGATACAGAAAGAAAATCCTTAGTTGATGTTATAGAAGGAGATTATTCTACTAAAGAAAAGAGTGAGGCAAAGAAAAGACTTACTCAACTTGATAAACAAATAGATGAAATTAAGAAGTATGATGAAGTTCTACATCACATGGCTGATATGCAAATTGAAATAGACTTAGATGATGGGGTAAAAGTAAATTACGAGAAATTTAAAGGCTTATTAGCAAAAATTAAATAATAGGTTAGTTTACCTACTATCTTAAATGATGGTAGGTATTTAACTTTGTTTAAAAAATAAAAAAATGATAACAATATTAATGTTACATTTACTATTAAACATGAATATATTATAATGTACAGAGAGAGTAAACAATATGTTTACGAGGAGGTTTGATTATGAGTTTTTTTGAATCAGTAGGAAATAATATAGTGGAAATATTAGAAGAAAAGAATATGACGCAAAAACAATTGGCAGATGATATAGGAATATCAAAGCAAGTTATGACTAAGATAGTTAAAGGTCAAAAGGCTATTAATGCACTTGAAATAAAGAAAATTGCAGAAGTTTTAAATGTTACAGTAGATAGACTTGTAGCAGAGAAAGAAGCAGAAGTAAAAGAGCCAGTATTAATGTTTATGGGAAGCGTAAATGATAACAATAAGGAGCAGTTTAAATTCTTAAATTCTGTTATTGGAGAAATAATCAGAATGGAGGAAGCATTAGATGAGTGCTAATAAAAATATTCTTGGAACGCTTGAAAAAGAGGAAATTGAAGATGTCCAAAGAATAGTTAATAGTAAATTAGGAGAATACAAGAAAACTAATCAAATAATAAAGGAAGATATATTCAAAATCCTTGAAATGAATTGCAAGGTTATATATTATCCTATAGAAGATGATGAAATATGTGGGTTTGTATATAATTTTAAGAACCATAAATTTGTATATATAAATTCCTATATCCCTTATGAAAAACAAATCTTTACGGCCGCACATGAGCTTTATCATATATGGTATTCAGATATAAGGGCAGGCGAATTGCTAAAAAGTGTAGTTCTTGAGGAAACAATAAATTTTAAAGATATAAAAACAGAAGATATAAAAGCAAACAGATTTGGTGCTGAATTTTTAGTCCCTAAAGACGTTTTATTAAATGAATTGCAAATTAGAAAAATTGGTAAAAATCTTATAGGCTTAAGGGAAATAGTAGAGCTTATGGATATTTTTTTAGTTCCATATAAAACTTTAATAAGAAGATTGTATGAGATAGAATATTTAACTGAAGATAAGTGCCTTGAGCTTTTGAAAGAAGAAGATAGAAAAGAAGATGTAGGAGTCGTATTATGGCAAAAAAGACTAAAGTTATGTAAAAGAAATAATGAACGAACTAAGGAAATAAAATTTGATGATATGCTTGATATGGCTTTAAGACTTTATGAAAAAAAACAGATTACTTATGATAAATTAAAATATATATTATCTTTATCAAACTGTACTCCAGAGGAATTTAATATTAGGAAAGAGAAAATTGTATTGCCTTCAGAGGAAGAGATACTAAAAATTCTGGAGGAGGAATAATGAAAATTAAAAAGTTAATTATTGATGCAGATATATGTATTAAGATTGGGTGGATTAAAAATATTTCACTAATTGAAATGCTTATTCCAGCAATTACAGAGAAGGCTTACATGCATAGATATGTGTATGAAGACGAAATTTTAACTCCTAAAAATGCAAAAATGCAAATTAATAATTTGATAAATGTAGGAATTATAGAGATTTTAGATGAAGAATGCTTAGGTGTTCTTGATAGAAAAATATATGAAGATACTAAAGATATCTTAAAATGGGCAATGATAGGTACGAAAGAAAAAGGCAAGAATTGGGGAGAAGTTCTTTCGCTTTCAATGGCAAAAGTGTTTGGTATACCTTATTTTATGTCTGACGAGAGAGAACTTCAAGGGATTATTGATAGTTACCTCAGTACAGGAAGCAACGAGGATATAAAGGTTATTAGAGTTAAAGATTTAATTGTTTGGATAAAAGATAATCCTGAGTGTGGTTTAAATAGAAAGTTAGCTAAAGTTTTATGGATAGGAACAGGAAAGAATAAGAAAGAGTTTGATGATTTCATTTGGAATACGCAGTTATAAATAATAAATCCAGATGTTTTAAGGAGATGAAAACATTATGGTAGATATAGATGTTCTTAATTTACTAAAAAGTGAATTTAATAAACCATTGAAAAATGGAGAAAAGAGAAAAATTGTTTTTTGGAATGATTATGAAAAAGAATTTGAAGATACAATTAGTGAAATTAATATAGATGGAGTTAAAATACATAAATTAACAAATACAAACAATTTTGCGACTAAGTATCTTATAGAGGAAGAAGATGCTGAATCTAATTTTTTAATATATAATACTTCAAAAGTTGAAGATGATAGAGAAAACTGGCTCTTAGACATAGCTTTATATTCAGAACAATTTTATGCAGATAGGGCTTCTTTAATAATGAAGGAGCTTGAAATAGATGTTAATTTAAGAAATACATTTAATGAGTATAAAGATTTTTTTAATGCAATAGAAAGAAGAAAAAAAATTGGTAAATTTGAGTTTAATATTGATACAAAAGAAAAATTAGAATTAGCTATTATGGGAGCATTATGCAATTCAAAAACTATAGAATTTGAAGAGATATTAAAGATTATATTGATGGAGTCTTTAGATGAGGAAGAAAATAAATACTATATTAATTTTCAAAAATACAATATTGATAAAGCTTTTTGGAAATATGCAAAGATAAAGTATGGCTTTGATAAGGAAAATAAGACATTAAAAAAGCTACTGATTTATTTAATATCAACAGTGTTAGGAAGTTACATAAGTGAAGATAAACTAAGAAGAATAAGTGAATTTATTGGAAAGAACAAACCTAATTGTGTTATTTTCATAGACCATTTTCAAAATCACAGAACTGATTCTGCTAAATATGATTTGCTTTCAGAGGCTTATGAGAAGGAAGTTAATGTTACACAAATCATAGAGGACTTAGATATTGAAGACTTTAAAGATATAGATATACTAAAAATCTTTGATAGGGCAATAATTAAATATATAGTAAATAGTTTGGAAAATAAGATTGAGGATTATGATAGATTTATTGAAATTATAAGAGGAAGAAGAACCAAGCATTTTTATGAGCAATATGAGGGCGTTTATGAAGCCTTATTTAATGTTGTTGAAATGCATAAATTTTACAAGAAGTATAATAGCGGTATACCTCAAAGGGATAATGAAAAGTTATTTAAGGATTATATAGAGGAATACTATAAAATGGATACATTTTATAGAAAATTTTATTATTACTATGATATACAGCCCGAAAGTAATACAATTAATAAACTTAAACAGTTAGCTGAAAATATATATGTAAATTGGTATTTAGCTGAAGTTGGTACCAATTGGACTTATGCAATAGATGATGAGATGAAAAATGATTGGAGAATACCTGGAGTAGTAAATCAAAGGGATTTCTATAATACATATGTTAATCCAATGGTTTCTAAAGGTGAAAGGATTTTTGTAATTATATCTGATGCACTTAGATATGAAGTGGGAAATGAAATAGCTGAAAGACTTAATGAAGAGGTAATAAATTCTACTAATATAAATGCCATGTTATCTACTGTACCTTCAATTACTAAATTAGGAATGGCTTCATTACTTCCACATAATACAATAAGTTTAAGGGAAGATGGAAGAGTATTTATAGATGGTAAAGATAGCAGTGGAATAGATAATAGAAATACAATTTTAAACGATAATTTTGAAAACAGTAAAGCTTTTGATTATCAAAAACTTCCTAAGAGTAGTACTGAATTTCTTGAAGGATTAAAAGGATATAAGCTTATATATATATATCATAATACTATTGATGCTACAGCAGATAAAGGTGCTACTGAAATACAAACTTTTGAAGTGGTTCAAAAGGCAATTGATGAAATATTAGATTTAATACGGAAAATTAAGGATTGGTTAGGCGGTATTAACGTTATAGTCACATCTGACCATGGTTTTATATATCAAAGAGGGGACTTAGAAGAAAGTGATAAAATAACAAAAGAAGCAGTCCATGCAATTGATAAAAACAGAAGAAGTTTTATAACTAAAGAAAGTAAAGAAAGTGATAGTCTAATAAAAGTAGACATGAATTATATATTAAAGGATAGTAAATTTAATGCATATATGCCGAAGTCTAATATAAGATTTAAAGTTCAAGGAGAGGGTGCTAAATTTGTCCATGGAGGAACTACACTTCAAGAAACTGTAGTTCCAGTAGTATTGTTCAAAAATATTAGAAGTTCATACAAAAATAGTATTAAGGCTGATAAGGTTAAAGTTAAGTTAACTAATGAAGTTAAAAAAATAACAAATAGTTTATTTACTCTGAATTTCTTCCAAACAGAAAGAATTAGCGAAAAGATAATACCTGTAACCTTAGATATTTATATGATAGATGAGAATAAGAATATTATTTCAAATATAGAAACAATATTGGCGGATTTAAAAAGTGATAGACCAGAAGAACGAATGTTTAAAATTAGACTAACATTAAAAGCTATGAATTATGATAAAAATAAGAAATATTATTTGATAGTTAAAGATAAGGAAGCAGGAGATATCTTAGAAGAAATACCTTTTATTATTAGTTTGGGAATAGCAAATGATTTCGATTTTTAAATGAACAATTAAGATGTAATTGGGGAGGATATAAATGGATTCTGAAAGATCAAGTGTTGATTTAGATAAAAAGCTTAATGAAGTCTTTCCAGGCAGAGTTGTTAGAAAAGATTTGACAAAATCAATTAAAGAAGGAGCCAATGTTCCTGTATACGTACTTGAATATCTACTTGGAATGTATTGTGCCACTGATGATGAAGAAAGCATTAATGAAGGAGTAGAAAGGGTAAAAAATATACTTGCTCAAAATTATGTAAGACCAGATGAAGCGGAAAAAGTTAAGTCAAGAATTAGAGAACTTGGTCAATATACGATAATTGATAAGATTAATGTAAAGCTGAATGAAAAAATTGATATATATGAAGCGGAATTTTCTAATCTTGGACTAAAGGGCGTTCCTATATCGCCTAATTATGTTAAAGAATTTGATAAACTTCTTCAAGGTGGAATATGGTGTATTTTAAAAATGAATTATTATTTTGATGAAGAAGTAAGAAATTCAAATCCTTTTAGCATTTCAAATTTGAAACCTATTCAAATGCCTAATATGGATATTAATGAAATATTTGATGGAAGAGAAAGTTTTACAAAGGAAGAATGGATAGATGTATTAATACGTTCTACAGGAATGGAATGTACACAGCTTGATAATAGTGTAAAATGGCATTTACTTGAAAGGCTTGTTCCATTAGTTGAGAATAATTATAATGTTTGTGAACTTGGACCAAGAGGAACAGGTAAGTCACATATATATAAAGAAATATCTCCGAACAGTATTCTTGTTTCTGGAGGTCAAACTACTGTTGCTAATCTTTTTTATAATATGTCATCGAGGAAAATTGGTTTAGTAGGTCTTTGGGATGCAGTTGTTTTTGATGAAGTAGCTGGAATAAAATTTAAGGATAAAGACGGAATACAGATGATGAAAGATTATATGGCTTCAGGATCCTTTGCAAGGGGCAAGGAAGAAAAAACTGCTTCAGCTTCTATGGTATTTGAAGGTAATATTAATCAAAGCTTAGATTCACTTATTAAAACTTCTCACCTTTTTGCACCGTTTCCAGAAGAAATGGCTAATGATTCAGCCTTCTTCGATAGAATGCATTTTTATATACCAGGCTGGGAGATCCCTAAAATGCGACCAGAATTTTTAACTGATAATTATGGATTTATTGTTGATTACATGGCAGAATTTTTTAGGGAAATGAGAAAACGCTCATTTTCGGATGCTATAGATAAATACTTTAAGCTTGGAAACAATCTAAATCAGAGAGATGTTATAGCTGTAAGAAAGACAGTATCAGGCCTCATAAAGCTTATATATCCTAATGGTCAGTTTACAAAAGAAGATTTAGAAGAGATATTAAAATATGCACTTGTAGGAAGAAGGAGAGTAAAGGAACAGCTTAAAAAAATAGGTGGTATGGAGTTTTATGATGTTCATTTCTCGTATATTGATAAAGAAAAAATGAATGAAGAGTTTGTATCTGTTCCAGAACAAGGTGGGGGCAAACTTATACCAGAAGGTTTTGGAAAGTCAGGACATGTATATGTTGTAGGTCATAGTGCTTCAGGGATGATTGGGGTATTTAAACTTGAAAATCAAGTGGTAAGTGGAAGTGGAAAGTTTGAAAAGTCAGGAGTAGGTTCTAATAGAGATGTAAAGGAAAGTTTAGATACTGCTTTTAGATATTTTACATCAAATTCTAAAAGTATTAGTAGCTCTATAAGTACAAAAACAAAGGATTATCTTATGCATATTAGTGATTTACAAGGCATAGGGGTAACTGATGAAATTGCTATTGCTGAACTTATAGGATTATGCTCAGGAGCTTTAGAAAAACCTGTTCAAGAAAGTCTTGCTGTATTAGGTAATATGACAGTGGGAGGTACTATAAGTAAAATAGAAGACTTTGCTAACTGTCTACAAGTTTGCGTTGATGCAGGAGCAAAAAGGGTACTTATACCAGCATCTTCTGTTGCTGATTTTCAAACAGTGCCATCAGATTTACTAATAAAAGTACAACCTATATTTTATTCTGATCCAATTGATGCTGTGTTTAAGGCATTGGGAGTAAATTAAATAAGGACGAGACTGTTACGTTAATAGTATAGGTTCTAATATAATACATTATTTTGATTGTTGAATAATGCATTATAGATAGCTTATTTTATGCAACAGTCTTATTGCTTTTTAATTAAAATAGCTCTTTAATTAATGAAATATCATCTTTTGTAAGTGCATTTTGTTTAACAGTTGAGGTATTATTTTCACTTTGAGTTTCAATAATTAATTGCTTGTCTTTTAATATATCATCAATAATCTTTTCGATTTCACTTCTAAGATCTTGACATTTAGTATTTGTATCAGTCATTTGGGTTTTTACAAGTTCACATATAAAATTACTTATATTGGGCTTGTTTTTCAAGTAATTATATACATCAGAATAATATTCACAAAAGCTAATAGATATTTTATTAGTTGCCATATTTTATCTCCAAAATATTTAAAAATGACAGGCAATTAGAGAATTGGCTATCTTGCTCTATTATGGCAAGAGGATACTGATTAAGTATATATTGTTTCAATAATAGTGATCCACCGCCAATAAATACTAATTTTGTATTGTTGAAGGTTAAGCCTCTGCTTCGAGCATAGTTAAATATTTCAGTTACATGCTTATTAATTAATTTTTCAATAATTTCTTTACTTTCTACTTTTTTTATGCCACACATATAAAGGTCACCATTGTTTTTAAATACTTCTTCTACATCTGCATCTGTTATAAGAACGCCATATATAGATGTTAATGTTTCTGCAATTTTGGAACGTAAAACATTAATTCCTAAGTTTGCAACGTTCATTGTGTCGAGTTCTGGAACTAATCTATTAAACGTACAAAAGTTTACATTTAAAGAACCTATGTCTACAATGGTTGCTTTTTTTGTTCGAAAATCATCTGTTCTAATATATAAAGGACCTGTAGCCTCGGGAAGAATAAGGAGTGAGTTTATTTTAAAGGCATATGCTGTCCCATTTATTTTTATGGAAACTGTTTCTCCATTATTTTGAATGAATTTTTTGTAATTTTCTTTTAGTATATTATTTTTGTACACATTTAAGGGCGCATTTATAGCTAAATTTATATTAGGTAAACCATGCATTAAGGCGTTAGTCTTATCTATGAATTGGCATATCGTATTGTATATGGACAATTTATGTTGAATTGTAGTCTTTGTTATTTGAAAATCACAAGAAGTTTCTGACACCATGTCTCCTATCAAGTATGATTTGCCTTTGAATTCTATTATGTATGTGTTTTTCGTTATATCTACACCTAAATCATCAATTTCTTGAATTTTTGTTCTAAAAATAACTTTTTCTATTTTTTCTCCTATTTTTATTATTCCTTTTGTTGAAGATTTTCCTGAGTCTATAGCTATATTCGTTAATATTTCTTTCATCATTTGTTTCCTCCATATATTATTATATTTAAGTATTTTTTATATAATATACAGTAGCAATAAGAAATATTACGAAAATATAGTATTAAAGATGTTTGAGGAAGGCGAAGAAGTAGGAAAAGGTAAGATTTACTATTTAGGATTATAATTAATTGTATTGCTTATGTTGGATGAGTAAATATGTAACTATTTATGTGGAAATATTTACAGTTTAAAACATAAAAAGTTGATATATGTTTTAAAATAAGTTTTTTTATCCTTCATAAAGTCAATTAAACTCTATGGCATTTGCAGTTAAAGTCATAGAGTTTAATTTGGGTTATTTAAAATTATTTTGCTGAGAAATCATCGCTCATGAATACAATTGGCGAGATATTATAATATTCACACAAAGTTTTTACTGTTGCAAAGCTTGGATTTGTGCGTTCGCCAATTTCTAATCGGTTAATGTAAGAAGCTGATAAGTTAGTATCATTTTCAACTTTTTTTAAAGTGAAACCATTTTTAATGCGTAGTTTTTTTATTTTTTCACCAAATGTTATTTTAGACACGTCCTTTCCGATTAAATTCTTTTAGAATACCTAATTTTTAAGTTATTTATATATTATATGTACTTAATCATAATTTTTTCAAACTATAAAGTTAAAGAGCTGTTGTAAATTATAATTTACAAATAGTTATATATAGCACTATAATTAATGAATTATAAAATTTTGAATATATATTATTTAACGAAAGTTGTAAAATATAATTTACAGCATAAGTAATTTAATGATAATATAGGAATAAAAATGACATAATATCCAATTATTCCATAGTTTATTAAAAAAATATATTGGAAAAATATCATTAAACATAAATAAGAAAGGAAGAGTTTTAAATGAAACTTGCAAAAGAATTAAAGAATACTATGGAATGTGATTATTTGGATAAGGAAGGGGGATTGCGTAATCTGTTAACGATATTAAATAGAGATTATAAATTTTCTGATAATCAATTAGCACTAATTACTAAAATGGATTGTAATTATATATATAAATTAAGAACTGGCAAGTTGAAGGATGCTTATCCACAAATTATAAAAAAGATATCACATAATTTAAATATTAATGTTGAACTTTTACTAAGCAATTCAGATTATTACCATAAAATGAAACATACATGTAGAGTTATTTTCGGTTCATATGGTCAATTTGAATACATAGGTGAATTTGGTGAAGGAGAACAGTTATGGAGGGACAATAAATGTGGCTTTTGTTTTATTAGAAAGGCAAAATATTTTAGATTAAACAATAGTGGAAATTTTTGCAAGGCATGTAACGTAATATCATCGAATAAAAGCTGTGAAGTTGATTTTCTTAACAGTATAAAAGGATTAACAACTAAATTTTCTAACGTATATTTTGTAGTACAGTCTACACATCCAGAACTAAGAAGTCAGCAAGTAGGACCTGGAAAAAAATCTAAAAAACTTATTATTGATATGGAAGTGTATATAAAAGTACAAAGAAATTTTATACCTATAATTGCAATTGAGACTAATGAGAATAACCATACCAGTTATTTTGTCAATCAGGATAATTTATACGACAATTACAAAAGAAAAAGAAAGTTTTTTAATAATTTAAAAGTTACTTTCTTGGAGATTCCTTATGTACGTGATAAAGAAAGTGTGCCTTTAACTAATTTTAGACCAGAAGTTTTAGAAAATATAATTTCTAAGAAATTGAAAATTTATGGTGTAAATGCTTAAAGTTTTGTGATGTTAAAGTTGTATATAAATCTGGCAAAATTGGGTGTTGATATATATCAATTAAAAAATAGATATATAAAATAAACTGGATATTATTTTGAATTAAAGGAAACTATTGTATTAAATAATATATGTAATATTTAATACAATAGTTCCAAATGAATAAAATGTACAATGAATACAGAGCAGTTTTATATAAGATTAGCAATTTCATCAGTATCATTAAAATTTAAATGGGTATATTGTTCTAAAACCTCCAAGCTTATTCCAACATATCTTTGAATTTTACTTAGTGATACATTTTTTCTAATCATAGTGGTTATGAAAGTATGTCTAAAACTATGACCTGTTATTCGTTTCCCAGTTTCGGAGAGAAGACCATAAGTGTATTTATTTATTATTTTGTTATATGGAGTTGTTGATATACTAAATACTTTGTCATTTAAGCTGTTAGAAAATGAGGAAATTCTAAAGTGTTGTTCTAACGCTTTTACAGCATTATCGCTTATTCTAACTGTGTCAAAGTTACAGTTTTTAGGTCTCCAAATATTCATAGTTTTGTTAGAAAAATTAAAGTCGCTCCATTTTAAATATAAAACTTCACTTCTGCGGAGACCGTGATTTAGTATATGAATTAAAGCTATATCTCTATATTTATTTTTACTCTTATCGTTTTCAACTCTTTGTAAGATCAAGTTTCTTACTTCCTGTGATATAACACCATTTCTAATTTCAGATACTTTTAATTTTTTTTCTCTTCGTTGATTTCCGAATTTATCGGTATTAAGTTTTTTGATTATATCCTCATTTATATAATCAAATCGGTGCATTATCCTAAGATAAGTTCTTAGGCAATTATATTTTCTACATGTAGAGCTGAAACAATAGTTTTTATTAAGATATTCTTTAAATAGTTCTAAATGAAAGTATCCTATATCGCTGACATATCTTATTTTATTACTTAGTTCTTGTTGTATAAATTTATAAAATATTTTAATATCAGTTGTATAGCTTACTATTGTTTGTTTAGCTTTACCCTCTACTTGTAAGCTTTTTATAAAAATATCTATACTGTGTTTTATCGTAATGTTAAAATTTTTAGTCAAAATTACTCCTCCTTATTAAAGCATAATCTTTATATTTTAATTCTGCTTTAGAGGAGCAACATACATTAAATGGATAAAGTATGTGTGTTCTCAAAAATAAAATAAAAATTTATAGTTTTCATAACTGCTTCTGTAGATAATTGTACTATTTAATTCTAACATATTGATGTAATAACATAAATACGAGTTAATTGGAATGTTTTACATGATAAGTAAAAAATGAATTATATAGTTGCTGAGTAATAAGTATATTTTTATCTGAGAGATAATTTAGGCTGTATTTTTGATATAATTAGCACGTTATAGGTTATTAGAGGTGATATAATTTGTTTTATGATAAAATTTTAAGAAAATGGATTGAAAGTGATAATGTAGAAGATTTGCTGAATAAATTTTTGCCTAAATTTGTGTACTGTTCTTTAAGATTGGATAATATTAATACAACATTTGAAAATATTAAGATTAATAAGGTGGATAAAGCTGTTAAAAGTTACATGGATTTTTGCAGTAGTGTTTTAAAATTAGATTCTAATATAGAAGTTAATGCTAATGATGCTTTGCAGTCGGTTAGTCGTTTTTATTGTTCATCGTATTATTTTTTAGGTGGGAGAATATCAAGGATGTTAGTTAATCATGCTCTTATAGCTAATAATCTTCCACCAATTATATTTTTTTATAATGATAAAGAAGAGCATGATTTATCATTACATAACATTGAGAAAATGGTTGAATTTTTGGATAAGCAAGCATATAAAACATGGATGAAGGATTATAATATGAAGTCAAAAACTTTAAATTATTTTTTGGATAAGTAATTAAAAAAGTAAAACGTTTAATTTTAGAAAAAAATAGATCTATATAGAGGAATTTTTAAACAAATATAGAATAAATAATTTTAAGTATATAATTAGGGTGTTATTATATTATTGAAAAAGAAATATAGAATAATATATTTATGATTAGTACAATTATTGATTTATAGTAGATTTAAAAGAAGTTAGAGTGATAAAAAGGTGTCTGAAGGTGAAGAAGTGTGAAGTTTAATATGCTTGAAAATGCAATGGACTCTTTAAATGAAGCCATTGACTATTATAAAAATGGCATAGATAACAATGATGAAAGATGTTTTAAGTTTTGCATATTATTATTAAGTCATAGTGCAGAATTAATTTTGAAGGAAATATTGTATACTCAACATGGAATTTTGATATATGAAGATATTGATAGGGTTAAAAATGAAAATGATAAAACGGTAGGATTTAAATTGGCTTTACATAGAATTAAAAATATATGCAAAGTTGATTTAGGTAGATACAATAACTATCTTCTTGAATTATTTGATGTAAGAAATAATATTCAACATTATAAGTTTTCTATATCGTCAGAAATGTGTACTAATATTATTACATCATCTTTCTCAGCTATCGAATATATAATATATAATATATTACATAGAACATTTAATGATTTTGAGGATATAATTACTGAGGAACAGATTGAATTTTTGCATGATGATAAAAAGATGTATAACAAAAAGAAAAAAGATATAGCGCAAGATATATTAGACCATAATATGGTAAAGATTGGTGTAGAGTATATAAAAAATAAATTTATTTATATACCATGTCCGCATTGTTCGGAAGAGACTTTGGTAAATGAGGGTGATATTATTGAATGTAAGTTTTGTGGAAGAAAATTTAATTCAATTGAGGACATGTATAATGAAGACTTTAATTGTGTTATATCAACACATATGTGTAGGGAAATAGGGAGAAGAAAAGATGTTTTAAGAAATATTTATGAATGTGAAAATTGTAATAATGATACGCTTATTTATAGTGAAGTTTTGGGTGAGTGGATATGTCTATCTTGCGGAAATCATATCTCATCTATTACATGTGATGATTGTGGAGATGAAGTCCCAAATTGTGAGTATAACTATACATTTGCACAGTCATATACGGATACTGAAGATTATATGTACTTATGTAATAGTTGTGGTAAGAAACTAAAAGATAGCGAATATGGCTATTGTGAATATGAAATAAGGTAGTTGGAAATATTATTAATTATAAACAAAGGGTTTTTTAAACCCTTTGTTTATAATATTTTGTTTATATCTTTTACTAAACCAATGTCTTTAATTTTATTGTTAAGATCACTTGAGACCATATGAACATAAACTTTTGTAGTATTTAAGTCTTCATGACCTAAGATTTGTGCAATGGTCAAACTATCTATATTTTCCATTGCTAAGTTTGTGGCAAATGCGTGACGGCATTTATGTAATGTATAGCCTTTGCCATCAAGATTGTTCTTTTTTATATATTTTCTAAAAATAGTTTCTGCTGTGGTTTCACTCATATGATTATATGCATTTGAAAACATAACATAATCATGTGTATCACATTTTCGCTCTGCTAATAGAGCTTGTAGGTATGTTGGCAGAGGGGGAAGAAGTGGTATTTGTCTACTTTTTTTACCTTTAGATTTTATAATGTTTATAGTTAAATCTTTGAAGTTAATATCTTTCCATCGTAAATTAATTAGTTCTTGTCTCCGCATACCTGTTAAAAATAGCAATAAAAACATGCATTTATCTCTTAAGATAAAATTACCACCAAATTTATCTATAGAGTTTAAAATTTTTTCAGTATCTTCCCTTGTAACGTATATAGGTAATTCCCTTGGAAGCTTTGGCGCCTTTATACTTGCCATATAGTTTCGAGAAATAAATTCTTCCTGATATAGATATTTAAAAAAACTACTAAGACAGTGTATTTTTCTTCGCATTGTAGCTGTTGCATAGTTTTTTTCAAATTTTAAATATTGAAAAAATTTTTTTAATAAGTTTTTGTTCATTTCATTAACTGTTGCTTTTATTCCTTGTTCCATAAGAAAATTTAAAAATATTTTAAAGTCCGAGCTGTAATTTGCTTTTGTATGTTTAGATATGTCCTTTTCTACAATTTGATTATTAATAAAATCATCAAATAATTCATCTAAAAAAAGTTCTTTCATTGGTATATTTTCACTCCTTGCATTGAAATAAATAATTAGTATTTCTAATAGTTATAGACTTATGTAGTTTAGTTACAATAATTCTGTGCCTATAAAAATACAATAACTAATTATTGTACTATTTTTAGCAAACCCAAGATTTAACAAGGCCTACACCTCCTCCAAAAATGTGGATTTAGGTGCTGGAGTGAAAAATAAGCATAGTTCTCGGCTTATAGGTTTACTCGCCCATTGATAACACTAGGTTTTATGCCTGGTGTTTTTGTTTTTTGTATAAAGCATAAAATAAGCATATTTTGTCACCAATAAGAGATCATAAGTAAATTGTAGAAAACATATATAAATATAAGAATTGCAAAGGAGGGTGTTATGAAATATATATTAAAATTAGAGTTTAAGGGTAAACCAGAATGCAGCAGATGTGTGTTAAATGGAGCAATGGGACAGGATTTGTATGGTAATACTGTCATGGTGTGTCATGGATTAGGCAGTAGACCTCATTGCCCAGAAGAAGGATGTCTCAAAGATTGTCCATTGAAGAGAAAAGATTAAAGCTTAGCTTAAAGGCTAGGCTTTTTTTTGAAGAATAATCAGAAAAGGTTTGG
Organism: Clostridium neuense; assembly: GCF_045310695.1. Lineage (NCBI taxonomy): Bacteria > Bacillati > Bacillota > Clostridia > Eubacteriales > Clostridiaceae > Clostridium > Clostridium neuense. The sequence continues at coordinate 80,554 of NZ_JBJIAA010000009.1, read as the reverse complement.
CATATCAGAGTTTACACTTACTTTATTAGGAAGATGAACAATTTTCCATAGTATGCTATAATGTTCTTTATAGTATGTTTTAGGAGTGATAGAAGTGGACGTTACTTATATATTCATAATTTTATCTGCGTTTTTTATACTTGCTATGATGTACTTTTTCATCAAAAGACCAGAGAATATGAATAGATTAGAGGTTAGTATTTTTTGCTTACTTGGATTTTTTAATTATGTATTACTGGCTTTGTTTTGTTTTTCAAGAGAAGAATTTTTAGTCGCTATATTTGCCTTAGCTAGCTTAATATTTTTATTTGTAGGCATTTTTTTGGTAGTGGAAAAAAAGTTGTTACCAGAGATATGGCCAATATGTAGTGTTTGTTTTTTAGGAACTGCAGTTTATGCTACATTGAGTTTTTTAACCACCTTAAGCTGATATTATTTGTCTGCACTTGTATAAGTAGTAATTGCTGCAGTTTTAAACATTTTGGAATGTAATAAAAGAATTGAAACATAAGGCTCTTAAAATATTTAGAGCAGCATATAATTTGGTGAAATTAAAGGTGGTGATAACAAATGGCTAATATTATGGAATCTATAAGAATCAGAAATGTGGAATTTAAAAATAGAATTGTAATGGCTCCAATGGTGCGTTTTGGATGGCCGTCTTCAAATGGATTTATGGGAGAAAAACTTATAAATCACTACAAGGAAGCAGCTGATAAAGAAGTAGGTTTTGTTATAATGCAGGCGCTTTCTGTATCAGAAGAAAGAACCGGAAAGGGAAGGGCTGGAGTTTTTCTTAATTCCCACGCAGATTATTTAGGGAAAATAGCTGGAGAATATAGAAAAAATGAGACTAGATTATTTGCGCAGTTGGCCTATCCTACTACTGGTTATGGAACAGATGATTGCATAGATGTTAATAGATTATCAAAAGAGAAGTTAACTTATATAAGGGACTTATTTATAAAGTCTGCTAAAATATGTGAAAAGGCTGGTCTTAATGGGATAGAACTTCATGGAGCACATAGGTTTTTTCTTAATATGATTACTTCTCCTATATCCAATAGCCGTGATGATAAATATGGCTGCGACTTAAACGGAAGAATAACTTTAGTAAAAGAAATTGTTGAAGGGATAAAAAGCTGTGTAAAGGATAATTTTATAGTGTGTTATAGAATGGGTTGGAATAAAGATTTGGATACAGATATAAGCACTGCGAAAGCTTTGCAGAGTGTAGGAGTAGATATACTTCACAGTTCTAGTGGAATAAAGGATGAAAACGAAATAAAAATTCCAGAAGATTTTCAGTATAATGATGTGGTTTATATTGGTACTCAAATCAAGAAAAAATTAAATATACCTGTTATTGTAGTAAATGATATAAGAACTATATGCAGAGGGAATTATTTGGTTGAAAATAATTTATGCGATTTTGCAGCTTATGGTAAACCATTTTTAGCGGATTTAAACTTTGTTAAAAAATCATTAGAAAACAGAAACTATGAGGCCTGCTTTAAATGTAAAGAGTGCAAATGGTTTGTAGATGGGAACAAATGTCCCTCACAAATAAAACTGGGAAGAAAATTTTAAAGATTAACGATATGAGGAGGTTTTATAGGATGAATGAGATTCAAAAGAATAACGCAGGTACACTTGGACTTATATCATTAGTATTAGTTATAATTGGATTTATAATTCCAATACTTGGAGCAGCATATATAGTACCAATAGCACTACTAATTTGCACTATTTCTTTGCATGAAAGAATAGGAGGAACAAGTGTTGCAACTTTGGCTATTGCCATCATTAAACTTGCTATTAGCCCTACTTTTTGGGTGCATTTAATAGGCATTGGAGGATTAAAAAGTTTATTTTTTTCTTGGGGAAGCGTAGTATGTATAGTATTAAGTATTTATTATTCAGCAAGGCATTTGGTAGGTAAATACTAATTAAATTGTTTTTATAGATATATATAATTGCTGCACAAATGGTTTTTTAAAGTCCGTTGTGCAGCAATTTACATATACTTTATACGTATGTATTAACTGGTTCATTAATTTCGTTATACATAGATGATATAGTATCAATTTCATTTTGATTTGCAGGAGTTAAAGGATAATAACCTTTTTTAACCATCCATTGCCATACATCATAAGCATGGTTGCAGCTCATTGTAAATGCATCCTTTAAAAATTCTCTTATTTCTGGGTTGCTCATTTCCATAGCGCTCCAAGCATATTCTTTACCGGCTCTTTTTAAAGTTAAAAGGTATGCTGTAGCTATTTCTCTATCATTCATTTTTTGTACATTTGTGCTAGGTGTTATTGGTGAAAAATTGCTAACAGGTGATAAAGTAAAGTCTTTAAGTGTTACATTTAAATTAGGTACGTTTAATTTTTGCTGTGATCCACTAGCTCTTTTTACGAATTCTACCTTCATGTTGTAGTCTTGAATGTGAGCTGGAAAGTGTGTTTCTAGCATAGTTTTCAATTCTTGATCCTGAACCATGTTTTTAAACATAGCCATATTAGTTATTGAATTTACACAACTGACGATGAGTTCGTGTAAATCATGTAATTCGTGTGAAGCTAATTTCATATTAAATTCCTCCCTAAAATTTTCGCGAATATTTTTTTAAGCATCAATATTCAATAAATAACTTTCCTCTAAAATATAATTTTTATACAGTTTAATAATAAAGATTTATGGTAAAATACGAAATAAATTGCATAGCAAAGATAAGATTTTTAATTGCACATATATATATAGATAAATGGCCTTAACTATTGAAATTCATGTGAACCATAATGCCCAGAGGATGGTGTTTGGGTACAAATAAATTTAAAGTTTTAAGATGGTTTATCTTTATAAAGTAACAAAATTCTAAAATATGAATACCATATAATTGTAAGTTAAAATTCAGGAGGAAACTAACAAATGTTTCAAGATGATATGTACGAAAGCATTCCAGATACTGACTATTCAAGAAGAAAGACTTGTATTCCACAAGAAACCGTAATAGCAAATGTAAGGTTAGCATCAGCCTATGTTCCTTTTCAAAAAATGTGCAGTACACTTCCACCCGTAGAAGCTCTTAAAAAAGGAACTATTTTTCCTGAGCTTTATAGTCCATATAGTAGCAAAAAAAGATCTGAAAATTATTTAGGTTAATAAAGGAGATACTCACATGAAAATGGATAAAATGGAACTTTTAAAAGAAATTATGGCTGTAGACTTTACTGTAATAGACTTGAGTTTATATCTTAATACGCATCCAACGGATAAAGATGCTATTGCTAGACACAATTCTTTTGTGGCAAAATCACATATGTTGAAAGGTCAATATGAAAAGTATTTTGGGATGCTAACTGCTACTAATAGCTGCAGCCCTTATCCTTGGCAGTGGATAAATGGACCATGGCCTTGGGAGTATGATGCAAATTTTAGCCTTTAGAATTATAAAGAGGAGAGATATATAAAATGTGGCTTTATGAAAAAAAACTAGAACATCCAGTAAAAATCAAAAATCCTAACGCTCAGCTGGCAAAAGTAATCATAACCCAATACGGAGGCCCTGATGGAGAGTTGGCTGCATCTTTGAGATACTTAAGTCAAAGATTTTCCATGATTACACCTCAAGCCATAGCAACATTAAATGATATTGGTACAGAGGAATTAGCACATCTTGAAATTGTAGGTTCTATAGTTCGTCAGCTTTCAAGAAATGTTAGTGTAGAAGAACTCAAAAAGAGTGGATTGGATGCTTATTATGCAGATCATGATTCTGGTATATATCCAGTAAGTGCAGCAGGAAATCCGTTTACAGCTGCATATATTCAATCAAAAGGCGACCCAATAACAGATCTTTACGAAGATTTGGCAGCAGAACAAAAAGCAAGATCAACCTATGAATACCTAATTAATCTTACTGACGATCCAGAGGTATTAGAACCACTTAAGTTTCTTCGAGAAAGAGAAGTAGTTCACTTTCAAAGATTTGGAGAAGCTTTAAGAATTGTTCAGGATTATTTGAAAGAACCTAAGTTGGCTGTTATTCCGAAGCCTGATTGCATGAAGTAATTTAAGGTTATTGTACTAAGAATGCCCGTACTTAAAATATTTTGAGTACAGGCATTTTATTTATAAAGCTATTTACAAAATAAATAAATTATGTAAAAATATTACTGTAAGTGCAACTCATAAGGTATATCTGAATATATTTAATATATATAATTCTCTATAAGTGGAGAGGAAGTTGATTTTATTTGGGTATGCAGGTATATCAAAGAAATCAGTATAAAATATACAGAGTTGGCGATAATTTTATAGTTCATAATAGTAAGTATAGGTTTTCGGATAAACATACTCATCTTAAAAATTTTAAGCAGGCAAAAAATCTTATTTATTTTGTATTAAATAAAAAGGTACCTAGGTGGGTATCTTTTTACTATTTGAAAAGTTTGATTAGAGTGTCAGATGATGATGAGTATATAACAAAAGTTAATAAAGTGATAGAAATAAAAAAGAGAAAAGCCGAAATGCAGCTTAAATATTGGAACTGTAAAAATTACTAAATGAATGGAGGCATTTTTATGAAAACTACATTTTTACTGGGGACTACAATATTTTTTATAATAATTTTGTTATTCGGAACATTATTTTGTTTTTCTTCTGCTAAGAAAGCTAATGAGTGGGCGGATGAAATTACAGAAAAAGAATATAAAAAATTAAGTAAATAAATTAATTTGATTAATATGCTTATTGTAAGTATAACAACCACTTTTGTTGTATAATATTTATAAATGCATTTTCCATATAAAGTGCATTTATAAATAATTTTGTAGCATTAAAGTATTAAACAATAGATTTTTCTTAAAGGTTAGCATGGTGTAAAAAATTATCTTTAGAAATAAAGAAGCAACAATAGGGAGGTATTATAAACTTGAAGGAAGAAATAATAGATATACTAAAATGCAGTGATAATAATTTTATATCTGGACAGAGTATAAGTGAAAAACTTGGTATAACAAGGGCGGCTGTATGGAAATACATAAATAAGCTAAAAGAAGAAGGATATAAAATTGAAGCTATTTCAAAAAAAGGGTATAGACTAAAATCATGTCCTGATTTACTTACATATACAGAAATTAAAGATATTCTTAACACAAAGTATATTGGAAGAAACATAATACATTTTGATTCAATTAAATGCACTAATGATTCAGCTAAGAAATTGGCTGAAGAGGGTGCTAAAGAAGGTACGGTTGTTATTGCAGAGGAACAAACAGCTGGAAGAGGAAGATTTAGAAGGGAATGGGTGGCAGCTAAGTATAAATCAATAATTATGTCCATTATATTGAGACCGAATACTAATTCTGCTTGTGTATATCAAATCACGCAAATTGCTGCAGCGGCTATTGGAAAAGCAATTGAGGAATTAAATATAAATGTGGGAATAAAATGGCCTAATGATATAATAATAAATTGGAGAAAAGTATGCGGAATATTAACCGAGGCCAGTGGTGAGATAGATAAAATAAATTATGTGGTAGTTGGTATAGGTGTTAATGTTAATCAAGAAAGTTTGGACTTTCCTAAAGAAGTCTTAAGCAAAGCCTCATCTATTAGAATTGAAAAAAATGAGCATATATCTAGAAAGCTGTTATTATGCAGTTTCTTTGAGAAGTTTGAAATGTTATACAATGAATTTAAGAACTGCGAAAATGCTAAGAGTGCTATAGAATACTGCAGACAGAAATCTATTTTGTTAGGTAAAACAATAGAAGTGGAACGAAAAAAACAAGTAGTTATAGCAAAGGTTTTAGAAATTGCCCCAGATGGATGTCTCATTGTTCAATATGAAGATGGCAAAAAAGATAGACTTATTTCTGGAGAGGTTTCTCTTCATAGAACATATTAAATGCAAAATAAAATAATATTATTAAAAAGTGCACTGAATTGATAAAAAGTTAAATTTAGTGCACTTTTTTTAAACAATCATCAAAAATAACATTGAATTATTAAAATTATTATGATATATTCTACATAATGGAAGCAATTTAAATATGTTTATCTATAGAATTTTTTAGCATAGTGAAACTAGTTCAACTGTGAAGATTGGTATTCTGGAACATGAATAGGTTAAGTTTCGCATTGGATTCACTATAATTTGTGTTCTAATAAAAATAAGGGTGGGATTGTTATGAAAGTTAATATAATTGATACAACTTTGAATTATAGCAACGAAGAATTTATGAATTTAGATTCATATAAAAGAATTGAAGCTGTAAAGTTTATTAGTGGTATGGGAGTTTCGCAACTAGAAATTAAATTTAATTTGAATGACAAAGATCTCAGAAAAGAGATAATACAAATTACAAACTTAGATTTAAAAAGCAAAATATCAGTATACAGTAGATTAGACATAGAAAATGTAAGAAGATCTATTGACATAGGCACAGATGTAATCCATATATCAGTCCCACTATATAAAAATGAAGATGATAAAAATAGGATAAAGGAAAATATTAAAAGGTGTATAAATTGTTGTATAGAAGAGTCAGAATGCGAAGTTACTGTTGGAATAGAAGATGCTTCAAGAGCTGATATAAATTTTATTATAGAACTTTCAAAGATTGTTCTCTATGAAGGTGCTAGGAGAATAAGATACTGTGATGGAGTGGGGATTTTATATCCTAAAAGAATACTTCATCAAATAAAAACCATTAAAGAAGCTGTAGATATGCCTATAGAAATATCTGCAAAGGATGAATATGGAATGGGAATAGTAAATTCTATTGGAGCAATTAAAGCTGGAGCAGAATATATGGTCTCTTCTATGTTTGGTAAGGGTAGGAAAATAGACAATTGTAATTATTTTAAATTTATAAAGTCTGTATATGAATCTACTGAGAATATAATTTTTACTAACAAATTTAAAAATATGCATGAGCTGGATGAATGTGAAATTGCACTTAAAAAAGTAATAGGTGAAGCTGTATAGGATTCAAGCATATTTGAAATTAGCTTATAAATATAGATAAACAACATGAAAGATTTAAATTCACAATTTTAGTATCAGCTGCGCTGAATATTATACTTTAAGCTATGCGCGAGCATTAAGTTTTAGATTTTTCAAAGCAATAGCGGAGAAAAATCATCCTTCACTGTACTCTAAGTAAAATCTTGTTTCCTAGGATAAATTTGGTATAGTAATTTAAAACTTCCAGCTTGTTCATCTATATGATACGAACAATTAAAGCATAAAAATACAAAATGTTTGCCAATGTGGCATTTATGTGATACAACTATAAGTATAAACAGATACAAGTTGAAAATTTTTTTGCGAATTATTAAAGGAAATTTGTTTTGTTATAGATTATTGATTTGAAAAAAATGCGGCAATTAAAATAAAATTTTGAATTTTTACCCGTGTAAATTAAAAAATAAATATTTTATGTTGCAAATTTTTGATAATTATATTATTATAGTAGTATCAGCGATATGAAATTATAATATTAAAAATTAAGCTTTGTTCAAGCTTTTAATTGAAATAATTATTTTGGAAGGGGATAAACAATGAAAAATTTAGACAAGGTATTTGGTTCAAATGTATTTGGTGAATCAGTGATGAAGGAACGCCTTACAAAACCTGCTTTTAAGGCATTAAAGAATACTATAGAAAAAGGACTTCCATTAGATACTTCTGTAGCAGATGAAGTTGCAAATGCTATGAAGGATTGGGCTGTTGAAAAGGGAGCTACACATTACACTCACTGGTTTCAACCATTAACAGATATAACTGCTGAAAAACATGATTCTTTTATATCAATTCCTTCTGAAGGAAAAACAATTCTTAAGCTTTCAGGAAAAGAATTAATAAAAGGAGAACCAGATGCATCATCATTTCCTTCAGGTGGTTTAAGAGCTACTTGTTCAGCAAGAGGATATACTATATGGGATGCTACTTCACCAGCTTTTTTAAAGAATAATACATTATGCATACCAACTGTATTTTGTTCATATACAGGAGAGATATTGGACAAAAAAGGTCCATTATTGCGTTCTACTCAGGTATTATCAGAGCAAGCAGTTCGTGTGTTAAAAGCTCTTGGAAACACAACTACTAAAAGAGTAATTTCAACTGTTGGACCGGAACAAGAGTATTTTATAGTTGATAAAAAGACTTATGAGAAGAGAGAAGATTTAATATTTACAGGAAGAACATTATTTGGTGCTATGCCTCCAAAAGGACAAGAACTTGATGATCACTATTTTGGTGTTATAAAAGATAGAGTGGCAGCATTTATGAGTGATGTTGATGAAGAATTATGGAAACTTGGAATTAGTGCTAAAACAAAACATAACGAAGTTGCACCAGCACAACATGAATTAGCAACTATATTCTCAGATTCTAACTCAGCAGCAGATGGAAATCAAATTGTTATGGAAGTTTTAAAGAAAGTAGCATTAAAGCATGATTTAGTTTGCTTGCTTCATGAAAAACCATTTGCAGGAATAAATGGATCAGGAAAACACAATAACTGGTCAATGTCTACAGATGACGGTGTTAATTTACTTGATCCAACAGATACTCCTCATAATAATAAACAGTTCTTATTATTCTTTACTTCAGTAATAAAAGCTGTTAATAAGTATGCAGATTTTCTTAGATATTCTGCTTCTAATGCAGGAAATGACCATCGTTTAGGTGCTAATGAAGCTCCTCCAGCAATAATATCAATATTTGTAGGAGAACAGCTTGAAGATATATTGGAACAAATTGAAAAGGGTGCTTTAACAAGTTCAAAGGGTGAAAGCAAGCTTGATTTAGGAATAAAAACACTACCAGTTGTTACAAAGGATGCAACTGATAGAAACAGAACATCACCATTTGCATTTACAGGAAATAAATTCGAATTTAGAATGGCTCCATCATCAACACCAATATCAAGTGCTAATACTGTTATAAATGCAGTAGTAAGTGAAATTCTATCAGAAGTTGCAGATAGACTTGAAGCAGCATCAGATGTTGATGCAGAAGTTTCAAAGATAATTACTGAATTTGTTAAGGAAAACAGAAATGTCGTATTTAACGGAAATGGATATTCAGATGAATGGGTTGAAGAAGCTGAAAAAAGAGGTCTTCCAAATATAAAAACTACTGTAGAAGCTACTAAAGCTCTTATAAATGAAAAAAATATAGCTGTTATGGAAAAATTCCATATATTAAGCAAAGCTGAGATGGAATCACGTTATGAAATAGCTCTTGAAAAATACTCAAAGGCTATTAATATAGAAGCTTTAACAATGTTAGACATGGCTTCAAAGAAGATACTTCCAGCTGTAATAAAATATGCAACTGATATAGCTGCATCAATAAATACTATAAAAGCAGCAGTACCTAGTGCAGATGTATCAGCTCAAACTGAACTTGTAACAGAAGTTTCTTCACTTACAGCAGAGCTTAATAAAGCTATTGCAGTGCTTAAAACTTCAAATGCAGCAGCTGCTGATAAAACTGATGCATATGACCAAGCTTATGCTTATAAGTTCGATGTTTTTGAAAAAATGTCTGCTTTAAGAGAAGTTGCTGACAAGCTTGAAGTTATAGTTGGAAAAGAAGCATGGCCATTCCCAACTTATTCAGATTTATTATTTAACGTATAATATAGAAATTTTATAAAAGGATTTTCTCAAATAGGGAAAATCCTTTTATTTTTTTCTAGATAATTAAAGTGAAATGAATTATCATATAATTTGTAATGTATAAATGTATAGAGGTGATGTTTATGAAGGGACTAATAGCATATTTTTCTGGTACAGGTAATACAGAATATGTAGTAAAGCTTGTTTCTAATGAATTTGCAAAAAGAAATATTGAGTGTGAAATATTTAATATAGAGAACGATAAAAGAATAAAAGATGAATATGATTTTTACGTTTTTGCATCTCCAATTCATATAGAGGTTTTTCCAAAGTTTTTTATTGATTGGCTTTCAGAAAAAGCACCAGCTGTAGACAATAAAAGATGCCTCCTTTTGTCAACTCAAGCATCACAAGTTGGGTATGGTGGAAGACAAGTAAGCAGGTTATTAGAAAGAAAAGGTTACAGCATAGTGTACATGAGGTCTATTCCTATGCCCAATAATTATTATTTAGGAAAGTTTAAGGCAACTTCAGAGGATAAAAAGCTGGAGATGGTAAGCGAAGTCTCAAATGAGGCAGTGGCAGCAGTAGAAGGTTTTCTTAGGGACGATGTGTATATAGAAAAACAGTCTTTTTATATTACTGAATTAAGCAAACTGGTGTATAAGTTATATATGCCCATTTTAAACAATTTCGCTAAAAAGAACCTTACTGTGGACTATGATATATGTATAAAATGTAAAAAATGTGAAAAAGGATGCCCTGTGAATAATATTAAGTTTGATGATGCTATACATTTTGATAAAAAATGTATAGCATGTCAAAGATGTGTACAAAAGTGTCCGGTTAATGCTTTTAAGTATAAGGGAGAACATTTTGAACAATTAAGATGGTGAGAAAACCATACACTGATTTATAAGGAATAAGGGGATGGAGATTATTAGTACTGTTTTATATTTATACGCAGATGATAGAAAAGAGTTATGTGATGCAATTAACAATGCTGCACTTATAACAGGACCATCAAGATATTGTAAGATAAGTTTATTTCAAGATAAATACAAGGAATTTGATTATATTTGCTTTGTTTTAAGTAGTAGTGATTCTAGCAAAAAAGCTTTAAATTTTATAAACGATAGCATGAACTGGCTTAAAGAAAAAAAGATAATATGTATTTATAATTCAAATAAGCATTCAAATGCTCATTCCTATGCTAGAAAGATAAAGGATAGAATGAAAGATAGTTTAAAATATGAGAGCAGCTTTTATATGGGGGAGAACAAGCGCAAAAATGAAAAATTGAAAAATATATTTATAGAAATTGCAGCAAAGATTAGGGATATAATGGAGCTTGATATAGAAGAATATCCGAGAGAACTTTTAAAAGAGGATATAGAGGGGTTTTTAAAAGAGCACAATATGTGTACCTTATGTACTGGAAGCATAGATATGGTAATTGGAACCCCAATAGAATATATGTATGAGGAGGGTAACATTTATATTATTACGGAAGGAGGTAGAAAGTTTATCAATATATTAAGAAATCCTAAGGTTTCTGTTGCTGTTTATAATAAATATTCAGGCTTTAATAAACTTAAAGGGCTTCAGTTAAAAGGTAGAGCGGAAATTATTTCCCCTGAAGCTGAAGAATATAGTAGAGTTTTAGCCTTAAAAAAGTTAAATCTTGAAAATATAAAGAGCTTAAATATGATTATGAATGTGATAAGAATTAAGCTAGAAAGAGCGGATTTTTTATGTTCGGAGATTAAAAGCAAGGGATATGATGCTAAGCAAATTTATAAATTTATTGATGAGTGATGAAAAAAGATTACTTGATTAGGGATTTGAATAAGTGTTTAAAAGAAAACTAAGAACTTTTATAATTCCCCTATTAAGGATTGAAAGCTCTTAGTTTTAGGTTTTTAAATCTTATTGAAGTAAACTAACTGTAATTAAGCAGTTTCTCTTGATTTTTTTATTTTTTGGAATACTTTATATAATATAAATAATACTATGACACCAGCAACTATGTAATCGGCTATGTGAAAATAAGGGCGAATCATTTGCCAGTTTTTGCCCATCATGTATCCAACATAACCCAAAACCACACTCCAAAGGACAGAACCTAAAGAAGTATATACTACAAATTTAGTGAAGTTCATTTTCGCAATTCCAGCTGGAAGTGATATAAATGTTCTTATTATAGGTAAAAGCCTTGAGAAAAAAACTATTTTATCACCATATTTTGCAAAAACGGCATCACTTTTTGCAATTTTTTCCTTAGATAAATGAAGTTTATCAGCATACTTTTCTACAAGAGCTCTTCCACCTCTAGCGCCTATTTCGTAAGTTATTACTGAGCCTAGTATACCACCTAAAGTACCAGATAATATCATAAGAATTAAGTTTAACTTTTGATTTGCTGGCGCTGCAGAAGAACTTAAATATCCACCAAAGGGTAGTATTGCTTCGCTAGGAATAGGGATACACGCACTTTCAAAAAACATACCAAGAAAAGTTCCTGCGTAACCTAGTTTGCCAAGTATAATGATTATTATATCTATAATTTTTTCGACCAAAATTATCCCTACTTTCGATTGTATTATAACTGAAATTATATCATAAAATTGAGGAATTTGCTGACTTAATAATGAGGGTTTACTTAATATTAATATTTCTATCGTATTTTTTGTAGAGAAGCAGACTATAAAAAGTACATAGTGTTTTATTCATGAACGACATAGGCTTATGTCCAAACTCCAAAATAGTGTTATTTTTCTTGATTTTTTGTTGACAAATGCATATCAAAATGTTAGTATGAACTAAGAATATTGAACCTTTAATACTAGTCCTGTGAGGCTGGGAAGGTATGTATAGAATGTAATCTATATTGGTGTATTATACCTTCCTGTAAAAAGGAAGGTTTTTTTATTAAGGTAATATTGGCAGAAATGCAACAAAAATTAATTAGGATGCTTCCTATTGATTTTCATTACAGATTTGTTTTTAAAAAATGCCTTTAAATTTAGTTCAGAGAAACTAAGAAGGAGGAAAGTTATGTTAAAAGGTAAAAGTTTAATAGATCCAATGGATTTTTCAAAAGAAGAGTTAGAGGAAATTTTTGCTCTTGCGGATAAAATAATAGAGAATCCAAGAGAGTATGCTCATGCAGCAGATGGTAAAATATTAGCAACATTGTTTTATGAACCAAGTACAAGAACAAGATTTAGTTTTGAAGCAGCAATGCTTAGACTTGGAGGGAAAGTTATAGGTTTTTCAGAGCCTAATTCAACCTCAGTATCAAAAGGAGAAACTATTGCAGATACAATAAGAATAGTATCCTGCTATGCAGATATTGTAGCAATGAGACATCCTAAGGAGGGAGCGCCTAAAATTGCTTCCATGTATTCAGAAATTCCAGTCATTAATGCTGGAGATGGTGGTCATCAGCATCCAACTCAGACACTTACAGATCTTTTAACTATAAGCAAGATTAAAGGCAAACTTTCAAATTTAACTATAGGCATGTGTGGAGATTTGAAATTTGGAAGAACTGTTCATTCACTTATAAAGGCGTTATCAAGATACGAAAATAATAAAATAATCCTTATATCTCCAGATGAACTTAAAGTTCCGGATTATATAAAAAAGGGGATATTGGATAAAAACAATATAGAATATGAAGAGGTTAAAAGAATAGAAGATGTAATCGAATCGCTAGATGTGCTTTATATGACAAGGGTGCAGAAAGAAAGATTCTTCAATGAGGAAGATTATATAAGGCTTAAGGACAGCTATATATTAGATAAAAATAAGCTTTCAAAAGCTAAAGATGATATGATAATACTTCATCCTCTTCCAAGAGTTAACGAAATATCCTATGATATTGACAGTGATAAAAGAGCTTGCTACTTTAAACAGGCTAAATTTGGAATGTACGTTAGAATGGCACTAATGGCTAAATTAATGGGGGTGTTATAATATGCTTACAATTAACAGTATAAAAAATGGCATAGTAATAGACCACATAAAACCAGGGCATGGAATAAAGATTTATAAATATCTTAAGCTTGACGAAGCGGATTTTCCTACAGCACTTATAATGAATGCTGTAAGCCGAAAAAACGTTGAAAAAGACATAATTAAAATCGAAAATGTTATGGACTTAAATTTAGCGGTACTTGGATTTTTAGATCCTAATATAACAATTAATATAATTAAAGATGAAAAAATAAAAGAAAAAATACAATTAAAATTGCCAGAAGAAGTTGAAAATGTAATAGAGTGCAAAAATCCTAGATGTGTTACATCAGTGGAAAAATATGTTCCTCATAAATTTAAGCTTGTTGATGCAGAAGCTGGGGAATATAAATGTGAATATTGCGATGAAATATATAAAATAAATACACTGTAGGGGGCTTTAATGGTGAACCTTTTAATAAAAAATGCTCAAATTGTAGATTTTTCTAAAAATTTCATAGGTGATATCTATATTAAAAACGGTATTATAGAAAAGATTGGAAAGAATCTTAGAGAAGACTGTGAGGTTTTAGACTCAAAAGGATATGTTGTTATGCCATCTTTTATAGATTTACACAGTCATTTTAGAGATCCAGGACTTACCTATAAAGAAGATATTGAAAGTGGAAGTAGAGCAGCAGTAAAAGGTGGATATACCGCTGTGAATCTTATGGCAAATACAAAGCCAGTTTGCAGCAATATGGAAGTAGTAAATTATGTTAAGAATAAAGCTCATGAAATAGGTTTAATAGACGTAAGTCAGGCAGTAAGTGTGACTAAGGATATGCAGGGAGAAGACATATCGCACTTGGATATGTTAGGCAGTGAAGTAAAGGCAATTTCAGAAGATGGAAAAGGTGTGGCTAGCAGTAAGGTAATGTTTCAAGCTATGAAGAAGGTAAAAGAAAAAGGCTTTGTCCTTATGGATCATGAGGATGATAAAGAAATTTTTAACATTGATTCAAGGCTTGGAGAAAACTTGGCAACTTTTAGGGATGTAGAACTTGCAAAGACTGTAGGCTGTCTATTTCATGTATGCCATGTAAGTACGAAGGAAGCTCTTTCTTGTATCATAAATGCAAAACGAGAAGGCTTTACTAATATAACCTGTGAGGTAACACCACATCATATAGCACTTACAAATGAAATCAATTATAGGGTGAATCCACCTTTAAGAGAAAAAGAGGATGTAGCTTTTATAATAAAAGCAATAAAGGAAGGTTTTGTAGATGCAATAGGTACAGATCATGCTCCTCATTCAGAAGAAGATAAGAAAAATGGAGCGCCAGGAATGTCTGGAATAGAAACTTCTTTTTCTGTATGCTATACAAAGCTTGTTAGAGAAGGTAATATTACACTAAATAAGCTTTCTGAAATAATGTCAAAAAACCCAGCAGATATTTTGAATTTCAATAAGGGAAGAATTGAAGTAGGTTTTGAAGGAGATTTGGTTTTACTTGATTTAGATAAGAAATATAAAATAGCTTCAAATGAATTTGCATCAAAGGGTAAAAATACACCTTTTAATGGTATGGAAGTATATGGAGAGGTTTTGAGAACGTTAAAGGGTGGAAGAACCGTATATAACAGTTGATAGTTGACAATTGATAGTGGAGAGTTAGAGGTTGATAGTTTATAATTATGCAACTATCAACTTATATAAGTATTAAATATTATTATTTGTAGAACTATGTTGATTGTAATTGTAATCTTTCAGGTAGTCTACATATAAGTGTGAGGTGTATGTTTTGATTATTGATAAACTTTATAATAGTGTTAAAGAAAAAGGGCATGTATGTCTTGGCTTGGATACAGATTTAAACTATATACCAAAGAAGTTTTTAAATAAATATGAGAACACAGAGGATGCACTGTTTAATTTTAATAAAAAAATAATAGATGAAACTTTAGATGTTGTTGCTTGCTATAAAGTTCAAATAGCATATTATGAAGCATATGGCATTGCTGGACTTAAAGCTTATAAAAACACTTTGAAATATCTTAAAAATGAAAAGGCTATCTCAATTGCAGACATAAAAAGAGGAGATATAGCTAAAACTGCCGAGATGTATGCAAAAGCCCATTTTACAGGTGATTTTGAAAGTGATATTGTAACGTTAAATCCATATATGGGAATGGATAGTGTGGAACCATTTATACCATATATTCAAAACGACGAAAAAGGTGCCTTTGTGCTTTTAAGGACATCTAATAAAGGAGCAGAGGATATTGAATATATAGAAACCTCAAGTGGTAAAAGGGTATATGATGAGGTTGGAGAAAAAATATATTCCATAGGAGAAAAGCTTAAAGGAGAGTGCGGATATTCTTCTATTGGAGCTGTAGTTGGATGTACTCATGTAGATGAAGGAATAAAAATAAGAAATAACTTTAAAAATATGTTTTTCTTAATTCCTGGCTATGGTGCACAAGGTGGAACTGCAGAGGATGTAAGTTTATACTTAAGAGAAGGTAATGGTGGAATTGTAAATTCTTCAAGGGGAATACTCCTAGCATACAGGAAGAAAGATGGCGGAGAAGAAAAGTTTGAAGTGTGTGCCAGAGAAGAAGCAGTTAATATGAGAGACAAGATAAGAAAAGCTGTAAAATAGGAGATTGCTTGAAAGTTAAAAAATGAATATATAATAATGAAAAGTTGAGGGAAAAGCCATGAAAGAAAGATATACTGTAGAAAAGGTATATGAAAATATAAAAGTTGAAGATGGAATATATAAATTAACTATAAAAGGAAGATTTAATGTAAAACCAGGTCAATTTTACCTTCTAAGGGCGTGGGATATGGAACCTGTACTTTCAAGACCTATAAGTGTACACTTTGTCAACGACGAAAAAATATCGTTCTTATATGCAGTGGTTGGAAAAGGAACAAAAATTTTATCACAATTAAGACCTAATGATGAAATAAAGATAACAGGACCACTTGGAAATGGATTTGATGTAGAAAAAATAAGTGGAAATGTAGCAATTGTGTGCGGTGGTATAGGAATAGCACCTATGGTTTATTTGGCAAGTCAGTTAAAAGAATGTAATGTAGATTTCTATGCTGGATTTAAAACATTGGGTAAAACTGTGGATAATGTGGAAAAATATGTTAATAACTTGAAGTTATCCACAGAAGATGGAAGTATTGGGCACAAAGGTTATGTTACTGATTTATTAAAACCAGAAAATTATGATGCGGTTTTATGCTGCGGACCTGAAGTTATGATGTATAAGGTTATAAAAATGTGCGAAAGGTCAAAAACATCAGTGTATGTTTCTATGGAGAAAAAAATGGCATGTGGTATAGGAGCATGTTTGGTGTGTACATGTAAAACAAAAGATGGTAGAAAGAGAACTTGTAAAGAAGGACCAGTATTTTTAGGAAGCGAGTTGATCTTAAATGACTAATGTAGAAATATGTGGAGTAGAATTTAAAAATCCTGTTATCTCTGCTTCTGGAACTTTTGGCTTTGGAGAGGAATATTTAAATTACTACGATGTTTCAAAGCTTGGAGGTATATGCTCTAAGGGACTTACAATAAATCCTAAGGAGGGAAATGCTGGTGATAGAATATTTGAAACCGCTAGTGGGATAATGAACAGTGTTGGACTTCAAAATCCAGGTGTAAAACATTTTATAGAAAATGAACTGCCTAAAATGAAGCAATTTGATACAGTTTGTATTGCTAATCTGGGTGGTGGGTGTGAAGAGGATTATATAGAGGGAATAAAGCTTTTAAATGAAACCCCATCAGATATTATAGAACTTAACATATCCTGCCCCAATGTTAAGCATGGTGGTATGGCATTTGGCATAAAATCAGATGTAGCTTATAAGGTTGTGTCTGAAGTTAGAAAAGTTTGCACTAAACCTTTAATGGTTAAGTTATCACCTAATGCTGAAGATATTGTAGATATGGCTGTAAAATGTGAAGAAGCGGGTGCAGATGCGATATCGCTTGTTAATACTTTTAAGGGTATGGCCATAGATATAAAAAGAAGAAAGCCCGTGTTTAATAATGTTACAGCAGGACTTTCTGGTGCATGTATTAAACCAATAGCCCTTAGAATGGTTTATGAGGTTTGCACGGCAGTTAAAGTTCCTGTTGTAGGTATGGGAGGAATATGCAGTGCAGAGGATGCCATAGAGTTTATAATGGCAGGAGCTCACGCAATTCAAGTTGGAACAGCTAACTTTATGAAGCCTGATATTTGTCTTGATATAATAGCTGGAATAGAAGAGTTTATGAAAAAGGAAGGAATAAAAGACTTAGAAGAAATTAGAGGAATAATAGGGTAAAATAATAATATTGCAGAACATTAAATAAATGTCATAAATCTAAGAGGCTAATTATTAAAATACTAAGAAGATTCAATAACTCGCTATCACTCAGACAGATTGAAACTTCTAAGTCTTTTAACAATTAGCCTCCAAGATTTATTAGCTTTATTTAATATCACAAATCAATATTACTTTACGTTAGTGCTATAATCATACTAGAGGTGATTTACTATGGTTAAGGCTTTATTAAGTATAGATTGGGATTATTTTATACCTATAAAGAGAGAATGGTGCGGCTCGTATTTTGAAAGCAAAAAAAATGTACAAGCATTGTGGTATAAAAGATATTTTAAAGGTAAAGAAAGAGGAGAAGATATAGTAGATGAAGTTAAGGTTGGCATTGATTTAAATGCATTTTGGAAAAGAGTGAAAGGGATATTTAACTTTGATAAAAACATTAAAATTTATATAACGGACTCGCATAAATGGTCTTATTATATTGCAAGAGATGATGAGTGCAGTGCTGTTTTTAACATAGATGCTCATTCTGATCTTGGATATGAGGGGATTAATTCACTTTTGTTTGAAGTTAACTGCTCAAATTGGCTTGGTAAATTATTTGGTGATAAAATTATAAATAAAGGATATATAATGTATAGTCCATATACATATGAAAATAAGAATGATTTTGAGGAAATTAACAATAAATTTGCAATTAAGTATTGTAATATTAAAAAATTAAATAGTAAAATAGATATTAGCACAATTCATATATGCAGATCTGGTATGTGGACACCTCCGTGGCTTGATTATAGATTTTATGAATTCTGTCACGGAATATTAGGAAATTATATAGTTGAACATTGTTCTAGGAGAAGCTGGAACATAGAAAATATGACATTGTCAGAAAAACTGGATTATTTGTATTGTTCTTAGTATATAATTTTTTTTAGTAAAAACTCTGTTTGGTTCTGATGTTACCATCATTAATTTCCCAGCCTTGTAAAAATAATGATGGTAGCTTTTTGCTTTAAAAATTGTATAATTAAAAGAGAATATATAACTAGATGAATAGAGGGTGAATTTATTGGAAAAAGAACATAAAAAGGTTAAGAGTAAGGGAGCAGAAATAAGAGATTATGCAATATCTATAGGAATTGCAATTGCTGTAGCAATTTTCTTTAGAGCTTATGTATTTGCTAGAGCAAATGTGGATGGACCTTCTATGATGTCTACCCTTAAGGATAAAGATGTAATATTTGTTGAAAAATTATCTCTTTACGCTAAAAGCATAAAAAGGGGAGAGATAGTAACCTTTGATTCGGGAAATGCTACCCATGATACATATGTAAAAAGGGTTATAGGTGTTGCAGGGGATGAATTGGAAATAAAAAATGATAAGGTCTATAGAAATGGAGAAGCGCTTAAGGAGCCTTATTTAGATTCTGGTATGAAAACCTTAGGTGGAAGTTTTCTTGGGGCAAATAAAAAATACAAGGTTCCAGAAGGATATATATTTGTCATGGGAGATAATAGAACAGTAAGCCTAGATAGCAGATATTTAGGACCTATTTCACTTAAGGCTTTGAATGGCCATGTTATTTTAAGAGCATATCCTTTTAATACTATTAAAACCTTTTAATTTATTTTAAGGAGTGATTTTGATTGAGGAAAGAAAAAAAGATTAAAAGTATAGGAGCAGAAATAAGAGATTATGTACTATGTATAGGAATTGCAATTGTAATAGCTATGTTATTTAGAACCTATGTATTTGCTAAAGAAAATGTAGATGGATCTTCTATGATGTCTACTCTTAAAGATAGGGATGTAACATTTGTTGAGAAGTTATCACTTCACTCTAAGAGCATAAAAAGGGGTGAAATAGTGACTTTTGATTCGGGAAATGCTGCACATGATATTTTTGTAAAAAGAGTAATTGGAATAGGCGGAGATAAAATTGAAATAAAAAATGGTAGGGTCTATAGAAATGGTGAAGAGTTAAATGAATCATATCTAGATAAGGATACTTATACACAAGGAGGTTCATTCCTTGGAGAAAATAAAAAGTATAAGGTTCCACAAGGCTATATATTTGTTATGGGTGATAATAGAAAGGTAAGTTATGATAGTAGATACTTCGGACCGGTTTCGCTCAAGGCTTTAAATGGTCATGTTATTTTGAGAGCATATCCTTTTAATAAAATTAAACTTTTTAAATAGTATTGACATAAGCGAGCAATAATGATATTATGTACAAGAATAAAAAAACTTAATACCTTTAATGATTGGTCCAGAGAGGCTAAGAAGGATTTGAAAATTAGTTTAAAAATTTGCTTAAAGTGTATAATTTTGTACGTTAAGCCTTCTTTCTGGAGAAGGCTTTTTATTATGCAGTTTATGCTACCAATGGAAAATAATATATTGTATTCTAGTATTTTTATGATATGTTTAATTATTCAAACCTTCTTATTACAAGTAAGAGGGTTTTTATTTTATAAAAGAGTGCATAAATATGAGTAAAACAATTATAAAATAATAATAATAAATATGGCTTGAATGTGATATAAAAGCATTGACAGCAATTTCAAATATGAGATAATATATGTATAAATATAAAAATAAACGTATATTTTATTAAAAAGATTAATTGTAAGTTTATAATATAAAGAAGAGGTGTATTCAATGAAAGGTATATTATACTTGGAAGATGGAACTGTTTTTTATGGAAATGGATTTGGAAAGCTTGGAACAGAAATTGGAGAATTAGTTTTTAATACGTCTATGACAGGATATCAAGAAATTTTAACAGACCCATCCTATGCAGGACAAATAGTAAATATGACTTACCCACTTATAGGAAACTATGGAGTGAGCGGCTCAGAAAATCAATCAAAAAAGGTTTATGCAAAAGGATTTGTAGCTAAGACAATATGTGATACTCCCTCAAATTATATGAGTGAAAAAAGTATAGATGAGATGCTTAAAAGTATGGAAGTAGTTGGAGTTTATGGGGTGGATACGAGAAGCATAACTAAAAAAATTAGAAATGCTGGAGTTATGAAGTGTATAATTTCAAATGAAATTTTTGACTTAAAGAAATTAAAAAAAGTTATGGATTCAACTGAAATTGTAGATAAATATGTTTCTGAAGTAAGCACTAAAGAAATTTTGCATATAAAGGGTAGCGGGTACAAAGTTGCTGTTATGGACTTTGGTATAAAAAGTGATATAATAGAAAATCTCAGGGCAAAAGATTTTGATATAACAGTATTTCCATATGATGCTAATCCAGAAAAAATTTTAAGCATTAATCCAGATGGATTGTTTTTAAGCAATGGACCTGGAGATCCTAAATCAATTCCTCAAACAGTTGAAAATGTAAAAGAGCTTATTAAAAAGTTACCTACCTTTGGAATATGTCTTGGTCATCAAATAATTGCACTTGCAGTTGGTGGAGACACTTATAAACTTAAATTTGGTCATAGGGGCGGAAATCATGGTGTTTATGATATTGAAAGAGATAAAGCCTATATAACAGCACAAAATCATGGATATGCAGTAGATGAAAAAAGTGTTGAAGAAAATGGCATGATAATTACGCACAGAAATTTAAATGATGGCACGGTAGAAGGTATGAAACACAGGAAGCTTCCAATTTTCTCAGTTCAATTTCACCCTGAAGGTGCTCCAGGACCTACTGATACAACCTACCTTTTTGATAAATTTAAGGATAATATAAAAAATAGCAAAATAAACGAGGCAAAATGCAAAATTCAAATGGATTCATGTCTAGAAAAAGTAGCATATTAATTAAGAAGATTATATAAAATATTAAATTTTTAAGCGTTAGAAGGAGGATAATTATGCCTTTAGATAAGACAATAAAAAAAGTACTAATAATAGGTTCAGGCCCAATAATAATAGGTCAGGCAGCAGAGTTTGACTATTCAGGAACACAAGCCTGTAAAGCAGTAAGGGAGGAAGGAATAGAAACAGTTCTCGTAAATAGTAATCCTGCAACTATAATGACCGATTCTCATATTGCAGATAAAGTTTATATTGAACCTCTTACTGTAGAATCTGTAGGGGAAATAATAAAGAACGAAAGACCAGATGGCATACTTGCTGGATTTGGAGGACAGACGGCTTTAAACCTTGCTATGCAGCTAAAAGATAATGGAATACTTGAAAAGTATAAGGTTAAGCTTCTAGGCATAAACAGTGAGGCTATAAAAAAGGCAGAGGATAGAGAAGAATTTAAAGAGCTCATGGAAAAGATAAATGAGCCAGTCCCTAAAAGTATTATAGCTACACATGTAGAAGAATGCGTGGATTTTGTAAATAAATATGGTCTTCCAGTTATAATAAGACCAGCATATACTCTAGGAGGAACCGGTGGTGGAATAGCAACTACAATGGAAGAGCTTCACGAGATATGTGCAAGAGGAATAATGCTAAGTCCCATTAACCAGATACTTTTAGAACAAAGTGTAGCAGGCTGGAAAGAGCTCGAATATGAGGTCATGAGAGATAAAAAGGACAATTGTATTATAGTATGCAATATGGAAAATTTAGATCCAGTTGGGGTTCATACTGGAGACAGCATAGTTACAGCACCATCTCAAACGCTTAGAGATAAAGAATATCATATGCTTAGAAATTCAGCACTTAAAATAATAAGAAATCTTCAAATAGAAGGCGGATGCAATATACAGTTTGCACTTGATCCAAAGAGCAGCAGGTATATAGTAATAGAGGTTAACCCAAGAGTTAGTCGTTCTAGTGCTCTTGCTTCAAAGGCAGCTGGCTATCCTATAGCAAAGATTGCTGCCAAAATTGCCATAGGATATAGCCTTGATGAACTTAAAAACTATGTAACTAAAAATTCAAGTGCATGTTTTGAACCAGCACTTGATTATGTTGTGGTAAAAATACCTAAGTGGCCTTTTGATAAATTTAACACTGCAGAAAGACATTTAGGAACTCAAATGAAAGCTACTGGAGAAGTAATGGCAATAGATAGAACCTTTGAAAATGCTCTTTTGAAGGCTGTAACATCAATAGAAGGAAAAATGACAGGTCTTAGGCTTGAAAAGTTTAGATATACTACAGTTAGAGAGCTTATTGAAAAGATAAAAAAGCAGGATGATGAGAGAATATTTGCCATAGCTGAGGCTTTTAGAAGAGGCGTTGAAATAAGTAAAATCCACAACGTAACTCAAATAGATAATTGGTATTTAAATGGAATTAACAACATAGTTAATGTGGAAAAAGAACTTGAAGATAAAGAAAACACAAATAAGTCTGAAAGTATAATAAAAGCTAAAAAAATGGGTTTCCCGGTTGCAGAAATATCAAGACTTACTGGAATTTCTGAGGATGAAATTTACAACATAGCTAAAGGTGTTAAACCGGTATATAAAATGGTCGATACCTGCAGCGGTGAATTTGAAGCAGAAACTCCTTACTACTATTCCTGCTATGAGGATGAAGATGAAGATGAGATTACAAACGATAAAAAAATAGTAGTTATCGGCTCTGGACCTATAAGAATAGGACAGGGAATAGAGTTTGATTACTGCTGTGTTCATGGCGTATGGGCAATAAAGGAAGCAGGGTATAAGTCAATAACTATAAACAACAATCCTGAAACTGTAAGTACGGATTTTGATACTGCGGATAAACTTTACTTTGAATCACTTTATATAGACAACGTAATGGATATAATAGAAAAGGAAAAACCAGAAGGTGTTATAGTTCAGCTTGGTGGTCAAACAGCTATAAATCTTTCAGGCAAGCTTGCTAAAAGAGGAGTTAAAATACTTGGAACCTCCTTTGAATCTATAGACCTTGCAGAGGATAGAGAAAAATTCAGTAAGCTTTTAAAGCAGCTTGATATACCTCAGGCAGAAGGAACTGCTGTAACAAGTATGGAAGAAGCTTATGATGCAATAGAACAACTAGGGTATCCTGTTATAGTAAGACCATCCTATGTAATTGGTGGCCGTGCAATGCAGGTTGTATATGATCTTGCAGGGCTTCAAAAATACATGAGAGAAGCAGTAACACTTTCCACTGAACATCCTGTATTAATTGACAGATATATAAAAGGAACAGAAATAGAAGTAGATACAATATCAGATGGTAAAGATATACTTATGCCAGGAATTATGGAGCATATAGAAAGAACTGGAGTACATTCAGGTGACAGTATAACTATGTATCCATATCATACTCTTCCGGAAGAAGTGGTTGATACTCTTATAAATTACACTAAGAAGCTTGCAAAAGCACTTGATGTTAAGGGACTTATGAATATACAGTATGTGTATGATGGAAATAAAGTATATGTAATAGAAGTAAATCCTAGAGCCTCTAGAACAGTGCCAATACTAAGTAAGGTTACTGGGGTACCAATGGTCAAATTAGCAGTGGAAATTGCGATAGGCAAAAAACTTAAGGATTTAGGATATGGTGTTGATTTGAAGAGAGACAGCAAACTCTACGCAATAAAGGTGCCTGTGTTCTCGAATGAAAAACTTGCAAATGTAGACACATACCTTGGACCTGAGATGCGTTCCACAGGTGAAGTTATGGGTGTGGATAAAGATTTTGATATAGCAATATACAAAGGCTTTAGAGCAGCAGGTTATAGTATACCTACTAGTGGAAATTTATATGTATCTGTTAAAGATGTAGATAAAAAGGAAAGCATAGCTCTAGTTAAAGAGTACAGTGAAATTGGATATAAAATATATGCTTCAAGTGGAACAGGAAAGTACCTAGCTAAAAGTGGAATAGAATGTGAGATAATAAATTACAATAAGCTTATGCAGCTTATAGATGACAGTAAAATAAATCTTATAATAAATGCTCCTACAAAGGGAAATGTAGTTGGAACTACAGGCTTTAAGATAAGAAGAAAAGCAGCTGTATATAGAGTGCCAGTATTTACTTGCATAGATACAGCTAAAGCCTTCATAACTGCAATTAAGGTTAAAAAGGAAAAAAGAGAAATAAAATATCTGCCAATGAAAGAATACTTCAAATAGATATAAAGATTAATTTTCAACAGATTTACTAAATAAAGTTTTGTAAATTTTAGGGGTGAATTTTTTAAAAGCTTGCAAATTTCAATTTGTTATAGCTTTAAAGATTTACCCCTTGGTTTTATTTTAAGTTATAATCAAAGATTTATCTGAGAAAAGCGAAAGATAAATCATACTTAACTGTCAACTGATTAAAGCATCTTAAATATTACTTGTGAAATTATAACATTGACTATTTTAAACTTTCAAGTCATTTATCCTTATTACTTCAAAAATACTCAAATTCATAAAAAATTATTACTAAATTGGTTCAATTTGCGTTATAATAAAATTGATAATTACTTAGGAGGTTTGAAAATTGGCTAGACCTAGTATTTTTAGTAATCAATATGACAGACAAGTGAGAAGAAGAAAGCGAAGAAAAAAAATAATAATTTTTTTGGTTTGTTGTTTAGGTGTTTACTTAGCTGTAAAAGTGTATCTTGGAGTTAACTTTAATGAAGTTAGCTTTAAAAAAATTGCAGCTAAACTTGAAAAGGAGCAAACGCAAAAAGAAGATTCTAATAAAAAAACATCCAAGAGTGTTAATAAAACTACTAAGGGCAATTCAAAAGTTAAACCTAATAAAAATGCAAGTAAAGATCAAGCAGTTAATGTTAAATTAGCTGATGGAAAGCAGGTGATTGTGACATACAATACTGAAGGAAAAACTAAAAAAATAAAAGCTGTTAATTTAAATGGTGTTGATGGAGAATATAATATAAGTCCTTCAGCACAGAATTTAATTATATATGAAAAGACTGGGCAAAATATGTACTATGTTGACTCTAATGGAAATATTTCAGATATAACATATAAAACATATACATCAACTAATGGAAGTGCTTTTTCTAAGGATAATATAATTCAGACTAATCAGAATTATATTTGGTGTGCTTCACCTAAATTCATAGATGATAATACAATAGTTTATATATCACAGCTTCCTTGGTTTGATAATAGAACCGATAAATATATTTGGAGAACAACAATCAGTGATAAAGGTTATGCAAATACTAATTTACATGGAAATGATGTAAAAATTAATAATGTAACAGATAAAGGTATAGAAATAGTTACGGATGGCACCACTCAGTACATGAAGGCGGATGGAACAACTACAAACTAGACGGGAGTTGAAATGGCTTGAAAATAGGATTATCGTCAGCGGTTTTTTATCCTAATGTGGATACGGAAGATTCACTTGAAATTATAAGTAAGCTTGGATTTGAATGTGCTGAAATTTTTTTAAATAGCTTTTCAGAGTACTCTGAAGAATTTATAGATAAGCTTATTTATGAAAAAAGTACTTATAATATAAGTATAAATTCGGTTCATGCCTTTTCCTCATCCTTTGAACCGTATATTTTTGATGCTTATAAAAGAAGAAGAATGGATATGATTAAAAACTTTAAAAAAGTATGTAAGGCTGGAAATAGGCTTGGTGCAATTTGCTATACTTTTCATGGAATGAGATATCAAGATATAAATACTGTTAACAAAAAGTTAGTTTCTGACATTTATAATGAACTTACATATATAGCTCTTGAAAATAATATAAAGCTTGCACAGGAAAATGTATCCTGGTGTATGTCATCAAATTTGGATTTCTTAAAATTTTTAAAAGAAACTTGCAAATATGATTTGTTTTTTACGCTTGATATAAAGCAGGCTTATAGAGCTGGTATAGAACCTTATGAGTATATAAATGTGATGGGTGAAAAGCTAGTGAATTTTCATATAAATGATAGAGATAGAGAAAACACATGTCTTCTTCCAGGAAGAGGAAATGTTGATTATTCAAAAATAGTTAATGCACTTAAGAAAAATAATTATTGTGGAAACGGTATAGTGGAGGTTTATAGGGAAAACTATGAATCCTATGGAGAGCTAAAAGAATGTAAGAAAAAATTAGAAAAGTTTTTAAAATAATATAAATTATGCTATAATATATTAATATGAATTAAAAAATTAATTGTAAATAACTATTTTTATATGTTATAATATTTAAGTTATTAAGTAAGGTACTTTAATTAGGAGGAATATTCATTATGAACGTTAATGTGGAAAAAACAGAGAAAAATATTATTAAATTCGATATAACAGTTGAAGCAGAAAAATTTCAAGAATTTATTATGAAAGCATATAATAAAAATCGTGTGAAGTATAATATACCTGGATTTAGAAAAGGAAAGGCTCCATTTCAGATAATAAAACAATATTACGGTGTTGGAGTATTTTATGAAGATGCAGTTAACTATTGTATAGATGCTACATATCCTAAAGTAGTGGAAGAAAATAACATAGATCCTGTAGCTTATCCAGAGATAGATATTGTTACTTTAGAAGAAGGAAAAGATTTTGTGTATTCCGCAAAGGTTACTGTTAAACCTGAAGTTGAGCTTGGAGAATACAAGGGCGTAGAAGTTAAAAAGGCTGATCACGAAGTAAAAGATGAAGATGTAGAAAACGAATTAAAGAAAATGCAAGAAAAAAATGCAAGAATTGAAACAAAAGAAGATGGAGCAATAGAAAAAGGAAACTTAGCAGTTATTGACTTTAAAGGATACATAGGAGATGAAGCTTTCGAAGGTGGAGAAGGAAATGATTTTTCACTTGAAATAGGAAGCGGTACATTTATAGATAATTTTGAAGAACAGTTAATTGGATCTAAAAAAGGTGATCATGTAACTGTAAATGTAACATTCCCTGAAGAATATGGAAAAGAAGAATTAAATGGCAAAGAAGCTAGATTTGAAGTTGATATAAAGGAAATAAAAATAAAAGAAATACCTGCTCTTGATGACGAATTCGCAAAAGAAATTTCAGAATTTGATACATTAGAAGAAGTAAAAGCTGACATTAAAAAGAAAATTGAAGAGGCTAATGCTGAAAGAGCTAAGGTTGAGTTTGAAGACAGTGTTGTTGATGCAGCAGCAGAAAATGCAAAAATAGATATTCCAGAAGTAATGATAAAAAATGAAACTGATGGAATGCTTAAAGAATTAGAATCAAGATTAAAATACCAAGGGTTAGATCTTCAATCTTATTATCAATTTACAAATAGTTCAGAAGAAAAAGTTAGAGACTATATGAAAGAAACAGCTGAAAAAAGAGTAAGAACAAAATTAGTTATAGAAAAAATTGCCGAAGTTGAAAAGATTGAGGCAACTGAAGAAGAATTAAAAGAAAAAGCTATGGAATATGCAAAACAATATACTGATAAAGAGTTGGATAAGATGGCAGAATTACTATTACAGGCTCAAAGATCTATAATAGAAAAGGATGTTGTTAACAGCAAAGTAATTGATTTATTAGTAAAAAATTCTAA
This sequence comes from Clostridium neuense, assembly GCF_045310695.1. Classification (NCBI taxonomy): domain Bacteria; kingdom Bacillati; phylum Bacillota; class Clostridia; order Eubacteriales; family Clostridiaceae; genus Clostridium; species Clostridium neuense. Next base: position 52,182 of record NZ_JBJIAA010000009.1, on the reverse strand, counting down.
AGTTATAGCTTAAAATATAATTATGTTGATTAGAAAGTTGAAAATATAGCATAATATATAAAAGGACTTAATTGCCAGGATATTTCTTGGCAATTAATTTTAAATAAAATCATAATTCTTAAATTAGTAGGAGGGGATTTGTATGAGTTTAGTTCCTTATGTAATCGAGCAAACTAATAGAGGTGAAAGGTCTTACGATATATATTCAAGATTACTTAAAGACAGAGTGATTTTTCTTGGTGAAGAGGTAAATGATACATCAGCTAGTTTGATAGTTGCACAGTTATTGTTTTTGGAAAGTGAAGATCCTGATAAAGATGTTTATCTTTACATAAACAGTCCTGGTGGTTCAATAACTTCAGGAATGGCCATCTATGATACAATGCAATATATAAAATGCGATGTTTCTACAATTTGTATAGGAATGGCTGCTTCGATGGGATCATTTTTACTTACAGCAGGTGCTAAAGGAAAAAGATTTGCACTTCCTAATAGTGAAATTATGATACATCAGCCACTTGGAGGATTCCAAGGTCAGGCTACTGACATAGGAATTCATGCTAATAGAATTCTTCACATAAAAAAGAAGCTAAATACTATATATAGTGAAAGAACAGGGAAGCCTCTTGAAGTGATAGAAAAAGATACAGAAAGAGATAACTTTATGGATGCATATGAAGCTAAAGAATATGGGCTTATAGATGATGTGATTACTAGTCACTAAAACAAATAACCTTTGAAAGAGGTGATGAGATGGCAAAATTTGATGATAAAAAACAATTACGTTGTTCATTTTGTGGTAAAAGCCAAGATCAAGTTAGAAGATTAATTGCAGGACCAGGTGTTTATATATGTGATGAATGTATAGAATTATGTTCTGAAATAATCGCAGATGAATTTGAAGAAAATCCACAGATTGATGTAGGAGCTTTACCTAAGCCAACAGAGATAAAAAATTATCTTGATCAGTATGTAATTGGTCAGGAAGAGGCCAAAAAATCGTTATCAGTTGCAGTTTATAACCACTATAAGAGAATAAACTCTAATGCTGCTAGTGACGATGTAGAACTTCAAAAGAGTAATATACTTCTTCTTGGACCAACTGGATCTGGAAAAACTTTACTTGCACAAACACTTGCGAAGTTTTTAAATGTTCCTTTTGCAATTGCTGATGCTACAACTTTAACAGAAGCAGGATATGTTGGCGAAGATGTAGAAAACATTTTGTTAAAGCTAATTCAAAATGCAGATTATGATATTGAAAGAGCTGAAAAGGGTATAATTTATATTGATGAAATAGATAAGATTGCTAGAAAATCCGAAAACCCATCTATAACAAGGGATGTTTCAGGCGAAGGTGTTCAGCAAGCACTTTTAAAAATACTTGAGGGTACTGTAGCTTCAGTTCCACCTCAAGGAGGAAGAAAACATCCGCATCAAGAATTTATACAAATAAACACTACAAATATATTATTTATTTGTGGAGGAGCTTTTGATGGGGTTGATAAAATTATAGAAAAAAGAACAAGAGTAAGTACTATTGGATTTGGGGCAAATGTTAAATCAAAGAATGAAAAGGATGTAGGAAAGCTTCTTAAGGAGATTATGCCAGGAGACCTTTTGAAATTTGGTTTGATACCTGAATTTATAGGAAGAATTCCTATAATAGTTACTCTTAGTGCACTTGATGAAGATGCACTCATAAAGGTTTTGTCTCAGCCTAAAAATGCTCTTGTTAAACAGTATAAAAAATTGTTCCAGCTTGATAATGTAGAACTTGAATTTCAAAATGATGCACTTAAGGCCATTGCTAAAGAAGCTATCCAGAGAAATACTGGTGCCAGAGGTTTAAGAGCAATCATGGAGGAAATGTTAAAGGATACTATGTTTGATATTCCATCTAGAGAGGATATTGAAAAAGTATTAGTTACTGAAGAAGCTGTAAAGAGCAAGCAACTTGATCTTGTACTTTCAGATGGTGCTAAAAAGATTTCTGCTCCTAAGAAGGCTGATGAGTTGAAAAATAAAAAAGGTATAGAAACTGCATAATTTGTTATAAAAGGAGTGGTTAAATTTTTAACTGCTCCTTTGCTTTTACTGTATATTAAATAACAAAATATCACATAATATTGTAGATATAAAATAGCGTATGGTTTCATCATATAAATAAAAAGAGAGGCGTATTTTATGACTGCAATATTAATGATAATTGAAATAGTTTTTACAGTAATAATAGGATTATATTTCTTTAATGCCTTAAAAGGACAGCAGACCAATAAAGTTGTTATTGATAAAAGTAGTAAGAAAGAAATGGATAATCTTAATAGGATGAAAAAAGTTAATTTATCTGTTCCATTATCTGAAAAAAGTAGACCTAGTAAATTCGAAGAGATAATAGGACAGGAAAAGGGGATAAAAGCACTGCAGGCAGCAATATGCGGACCTAATCCACAGCATGTTATAATATATGGACCGCCAGGAGTAGGGAAGACGGCAGCAGCAAGATTGGTGCTCGAATATGCAAAAAAGTGCTCATATTCACCATTTTCTGATGCAGCTAAATTTGTAGAGATAGATGCAACTACAGTAAGATTTGATGATAGAGGTATAGCTGATCCGCTTATAGGTTCAGTACATGATCCTATATATCAAGGAGCTGGTGCGCTTGGAGTTGCTGGTATACCACAGCCTAAACCTGGAGCTGTAACTAAAGCACATGGAGGAATACTTTTTATAGATGAAATTGGAGAATTACATCCAATTGAACTTAATAAGCTTTTAAAGGTATTAGAAGATAGAAAAGTATTTTTTGATAGTTCATATTATAATTCTATGAGTAGCAATATGCCGGAGTACATAAGAGAAGTTTTTGAAAATGGATTGCCAGCAGATTTTAGACTTATAGGAGCAACTACAAGAAGACCAGATGAAATTAATCCCGCTATTCGGTCAAGATGTGTAGAAATATTCTTTAGAAGTTTGAAGGAAAATGAAATTGAGCTCATAGCAAAGAATGCTGTTGAAAAAATTAATGTAAATATTGACGATGATGCTCTTAAACTTATTGGTAAGTATGCTTCAAATGGAAGAGAAACAGTAAATATGGTTCAGCTAAGTGCGGGAATTGTTTTAAATGAAAGTAATACCACTATTACTGCTAAGGAAATAGAGTGGATTGTAGAAAATGGTCAATATTCACCACGTATTGAAGGTAAAATAAGTGATTCACCAAGAGTTGGATATGTGAATGGGCTTGGTGTTTATGGAGTAAACAGTGGAGTACTTATGGAAATTGAAGCTACGGCTATCGAAATTGGCAGTGGAAATGGAAGAGTAAAAGCTACAGGTATAGTTGAAGAAGAAGAAATAAATGCAAATAATAGAAAAATAAAAAAAATGAGTACTGCAAGATGTTCAGTTGAGAATGCACTTACTATGCTGGAAAAAGTGTTTGGAATTGATGTTAATAGCTATGATATACATGTTAATTTTGCTGGTGGAGTTCCTGTTGATGGACCTTCAGCTGGAATAAGCATTTCCTGCGCAATATATAGTGCTATAAAAAATTTAAGTGTGGATAACAAGGTGGCAATGACTGGAGAAATAACACTTTATGGTGATGTAAAGCCTGTCGGAGGGATAAATAGTAAAATAAGTGCTGCTCAAAAGGCTGGAGTTTCTACTGTTTTAATTCCTGATGCAAATTATGAAAGTATATTAGAAAATTATAAAAATATAAGAATAATACCAGTTAAAAACATAAGAGAGGTTTTTAACTATGCTTTAATCCAAAATGAAAATGTTGAAAACTTTATTGGAAATGAGCAAGAAATACTTACTGCAAAGGGGATAAATAAGAATAATTTCGTAATTTAAAATTTGAAAAGTTACTATTTTATGTTTATAATATATTAAATTGACTATATTTTATTACAGATTGAAAGGCAGGGGAGAAATGTGAAACAAGAGAAAGAAATTCTTCCTTTAATTCCATTAAGAGGGCTTGTAGTATTTCCTTATATGGTAACACATTTTGATGTAGGTAGAGAAAAATCTATTCTTGCATTAGAGGATGCCATGATAAAAGAGCAAAGAGTGTTTTTGGTTTCTCAAAAGGATGCAAAGGTAGAAGAACCGAATGAAGATGATATAAACGAAATAGGAACGGTCTGCAGTATAAAGCAAATACTTAGACTTCCAGGAGATGCTGTTAGGGTTTTAGTAGAAGGATTATATCGTGGAAAAGTAAAGAAGTATTTAGAAAAAGAACCATTTATAAAGGCTAACATTGAGATTATTAGTGATGACAATCAAGAATATGACAAGAATGAAGCAGAAGCTCTTATAAGGCTTGTGGAAAAATCTTTTAAGAAGTACATACAATTGTCAGGAGCCATACCTAAGGATACATTGGTATCAATGGAGGATATTGATGAGCCTGGAAGATATGCTGATATTGTTAGTTCATATTTATTAATAAATTTTGAAGATAAACAAAAAATGATTGAGGCATGTGATCCAATAGAAAGATTAGAAGTTGTACTTACAATAATAAAAAACGAGCTTCAGATACTAGAACTGGAAAGACAAATTGGCAGCAAGGTAAAGGCAAAAATAGATAAAACTCAAAAGGAGTATTATCTAAAAGAGCAAATAAAGGCCATGAAAGAGGAACTTGGAGAAGAGGATGAAGAAAAGGAAGAAATAGAAAAATATAAACAAAAAATTTCTAAAGCAAAGCTTCCAAAAGAAGTGAAGGAAAAGAGTTTATATGAACTTAAAAAATTAGAAAATCTCGGAAGCTATTCTCCAGAAGGGGGAGGAATAAAAACATATATTGACTGGATTCTAGATCTCCCATGGAACAAAAAAACTAAAGATAATCTGGATATTAAACGAGCTAGAGAGGTATTTGATAAGGAGCATTATGGATTAAAGGATGTAAAAGATAGAATCATAGAATATCTCGCTGTTAAAAAAATGAGTGGCTCTCTAAGGGGACCTATACTTTGTCTTGTAGGACCGCCGGGAGTAGGTAAAACCTCTATTGCTAAATCTATAGCACATGCTGTAAATAGAAATTTTGTTAGAATGTCCTTAGGTGGAGTAAATGATGAGGCAGAGATAAGAGGACATAGAAGAACTTATGTTGGAGCAATACCAGGAAGAATAATTTATGGAATGAAGCAGGCAAAAGCTAAAAATCCATTGTTTTTATTAGATGAAATAGATAAGATGAGTTCAAATTATAAGGGAGAATCTGCGGATGCGCTCCTTGAAGTTCTTGACAGTGAGCAAAATAGTACCTTCAGAGATCATTATCTTGAACTTGATTTCGACTTGTCTGACGTAATGTTTGTTACTACAGCTAATACTTTAGATACTATACCAATGCCTTTGCTAGACAGAATGGAAATAATAGAAGTATCAGGGTACACTTACGAGGAAAAATTTCATATAGCAAAAAATTATCTTATAAGAAAGCAGCTTGAGCAGCATAATTTAGATGAAGATAAGATAAAGTTTATGGATTCTGCAGTATATTACATTATTGAAAATTATACGAGAGAATCTGGAGTAAGAAATTTAGAGAGAAAAATAGGAACTATTGTAAGAAAATCTATAACAGAAATGGTTGAAAAAGATAAAAAGGTTATAAACATAAACACAAATGCAGTAAAAAAGTATTTAGGAACAGATGTATATATGTTTGAAAAAATCGATGAGGAAGATAAAGTTGGAGTTGTTACAGGAATGGCATGGACTGCTTATGGTGGAGATACACTCCCTGTAGAGGTAGTAATTATGCCTGGAAATGGTAAACTTCAATTAACAGGTCAGCTTGGAGACGTAATGAAAGAATCAGCAGAGGCAGGTTACAGTTACGTTAGAGCAAATGCTGAAAAGTACGGCATAAAAGACGAATTTTACAAGGAAAAAGATGTTCATGTTCATGTGCCAGAGGGTGCAGTTCCTAAAGATGGACCATCGGCAGGGGTGACTATGATAACTGCTATGGTATCAGCATTAAGTGGTAAAAAGGTTAAGCATAATGTAGCAATGACAGGAGAAATTACCTTAACGGGTAGGGTACTTGCAATAGGTGGACTTAAGGAGAAAACTTTGGCAGCATATCGTGCAGGGGTAGATACTGTAATAATACCTAAGGAAAATGAAAAGGATATTAAAAAAATTCCAAAATCTATAAGAGGAAAATTAAATTTTATACCTGCAGATAGAATAGATACAGTATTAGAAAATGCTTTAATAGGTGGTATTAATAATGGAAATAAAACAAGCTGAATTTATAATTTCAGCAGCGCGAAATACACAATTTCCTTCTAACAATATGGCGGAAATTGCATTTGTAGGAAGATCGAATGTTGGCAAGTCTTCTTTAATTAATTCTCTTACCAATAGGAGAAAATTAGTTAAGGTTAGTTCAACGCCAGGTAAAACAAGATTAGTTAATTTTTTTATGATTAACAATGAGTTTTATTTTGTTGATTTGCCGGGTTATGGCTATGCAAAGGTTTCAAAGAGTGAACTTAAAAATTGGGCAACTACTATAGAAGGTTATTTGGTTGGTAGAAGACAGCTTTATAAGGTTGTATTATTAGTTGATTCAAGGCATAAACCTACGAAAGACGATATAACTATGTACGAGTGGATTAAATATTATGGTTATAGGTGCATGGTTGTGGCTACTAAAAGTGATAAAGTAACCAAAAATGAAAAAGCTAAGAATGAAAAAATAATAAGAGATACGCTGAAGTTAGAAAGCAATGAAAAGATATATTTCTTTTCGTCTCTTACTAAAGCTGGGAAACAAGAAGTTCTAGATAATTTGTTTGATGAAGAATAAAATTGTAAGCAGGAATTTATATAATTTCCTGCTTTATATTTAAATTATTATTTCGAGGTATTAAAATGGTTGAAATTTTAGTCGATGTGTTTATAATATCCTTTATTTATGTTCTTCCCATAGTGGTTTTTATCAAGTATTTAGGTAATACCAACTGCAAAAACTATCTGAAGTTTTTCTTCATTATAATATATGTTGTAGGAATTATTTTGACATCCAGTTTTATGGACAACCTCTTTCCATTTATATTCGTTGTTTTATCTGTATTAATTTTGAGAATTGATGGTTATAAGGATGATTATAATATTTATAATTTTAGTCCTAGAAAGACTAATTTTATAAGAGCTTTTGAATATTTTATATTGTTTTATGTTATAAACATTGCAGTGGTAATTATCTTTCAATGGGTTTTTTCAAAATTTAATGTTGCTGGACAGCAGCAGGAAATTGTAAAGGATATGGAAAATATGCGGCTCTTTGCTTTAATTAGGTATGTGCCTGTAAGCGTAATTTTTGCTCCAATACTAGAAGAGTTTATATTTAGATTTGTTTTATTTGAAAAAATTTTTAAAAACAAGATTGGAGTATATTTGGGATGTATAGTTTCAAGCATATTGTTTTCAATTTTACACTATAATTTGGAGGCATTTCCTGTTTTATTTGCTCTTGCTGTGGAGAATTGCTACTTAATTCATAAAAAGGGTTTTTGGTACTCTGTTTTAAATCATTCTTTATTTAATTTTATAACAGTTGCATCGATTTTAGCTGATAAAATAAAATAGTGAATAAAATTAGTAAAAGTGGTTATCATAAAGAGTGAATGGAGAAATGAAACTCCATTAGTATAAAAAATTATTTTATACTAAAACCCCCCATCCCCATTGGGATCGCTTGATTGCGGTCCCTTCTTTTTAATGATTTATTGTTTAATTTGAACTTAAACTTAGATTAGATATTTTAAAGTAATATTCATTTTCTTTATCTTTTTCTGAAGCATTAAGTGTAACGCTCAATGAATAATTTCTCAGTTCGTTTATATTTGTTTTAGAGGTGCCTTTAAAGTTAAGAATCCATTTTATTTCAGAAATTTCTCCATCCTTGTTATAACGAGTATCTTTAAATGACCCATCTTCAAAGGCATAGGTATTATTATCTTTAATTAGTTTATTGTATATTTGAACAAATGTGCTCCAGGAATCAGAAGAGAAGATTTTATTTTCATCTTTTAGTTCATCAGGAGATAAAGTCTGTATTTTACATATAAGTGCTGCTATGGTGTCTTTCCCTATAAAATTTTCTTTGTAGCTGGCTGTGTAATTTTTTAATTTGTTTCTAATGAGAATAAAGTTTGAAAAATCTATTTTATTATTAAAAAAGTTAGCAGATATTATTTTAGGTGTTTCGTTATTATGACTGTCTATTAAACCAATTATATTATTGTAATTATAAAGTACGTCTTTAAAAGTGTTATTATCCCATATAAACATATGTTGTATTGGAGTATCATTTTGTGAACTTTGAACAAAAATTTCATTTACTTTGTCCCTTGTTACATCAGCAAGTGTAAGGGTAATAGGCCAGTAGTTTTTATAAGATCCCATAGTTTTTACAAGTTTATTTGGTTTTAATATATAGTTTTTATCCTTGCATTTGATCTGTATAAAATATTTATCGTTGTTTGTTTTTATGTAGATAATGTCATTGCTGCCATCACCATTTACATCATAGTCTTTAATTACTGTATTTTTAGAAGTTATATTAAAAGTTGACACTGACTGCTTGGACAAAATGAATAATATAAATAGAGTAATTAAGGAAACAAAAAAAACTATGTAGTACAGATGCTTTCGCTTAAAGAAAATAACATTAAACTTCAAATAAATCACCCCGCATATAATTAACATATTTAATTATATGCGGGGTTAATAAATATTTTGCATGAAATTTTAATTAAAGCGTTTTTTTTGCTTTGCACTCCTTGCATTCTCCGTAAAAGTATACTTGGTTTGATACGACTTCGTAGTCAGTATAGGAAGTTACTTTTTCATTTAAGTCTTCAAAGCTTATATCACAAATATCATCTACTCTACCACAAATTAAACATTGTATATGAGGATGAGAATGAACATTACCATCATATCTAAAATTCCCTTCACCAACATTTAATTCTTGTATAAGATTTACGTCAACAAGAGTCTTTAAAGATTTATATACCGTAGCTAAACTCATAGTTGGATAATCTTCTTGAAGGGCCTTGTAAATTGTTTCAGCAGAAGGATGTTCAGTAGTAGATTGTAGATATTTGTATACAGCTATTCTTTGAGGAGTTAATTTAAGTTTTTTTTCTTTGAATGTTTCAGCTATGCTATTCATAAACACCACCCTTTATCTTTTAGTTATTAATATTATATAATAAAAATTATCGACTGTCAAAAGAAAAATCAGCAGAATAAGTTATATTATAGGCAAAAACATTTTTTATTATAAAACTTTACATATATATAAGTTGATTTATTTTAAAAATATGATAAAATATATTTTGATAGTGTTAATTATTTAACAATTAGATTAATCCATGTTTATTTTTATTTTGTAGGTATTCTATTTATATAAAGCTTTTTAGAACTTTAAATTATAAATAGATATATCCTTTATAAGAGCAGTTTAAACTGTTCTTTTTTTTATTTAAATCAATTTTATGATTCATATAAAAAATTTTATTGGGAATTTATAAAAAAATGCTGTAAAATATAAAATGTATTAAATTACTAAAGATGTGAACTGATATATAACTATAAGGAGGATAAATATGTCTTTGAGCAAATCATCATATAGTGAGAATGAGAACTTCAAAAGAAGAAAATTAAAAAAGAAGATAAGCAAAACTAAGTTTATTGTATATTTCTTTATATTTCAAATATTATTTGCATTTTTAACGGCACCTTGGATAGTGTACTATGGTCCTTTTAGCAATTTGAAAAAAACTATTGTTGGAACTGCAATGAGTACTTTTTCGCATCAATTTTTAGCTACAATGTTTTTATCAGATGCTAAAATACAGAAAATTTTAAATGGAGATAGTACTGCAGTGTCAAATTACCAGAGTGAAGACTTAAGTCAAATTAATGTAAAAAAGAATGATGATAGTATAGTAGTTAAAAATATTAAGTCAACTGGATTTAATGGGCTTTTACTTATAGTAAGCAATCCCAATAAAGTAAAAATAGGATATTCATCAAAAATTGGAATCCAAGGAGAAAAGACCAGCGAAATTGCTAAAAATCATAATGCAGTCGCAGCTATAAATGGCGGTGGATTTCAAGATAAGGGAGCTAATTCCACAAAGTTATGGACGGGAACAGGAGCATTTCCAATAGGGATAATAATAAGTAAAGGAAAGGTTGTATATCCTAAAAATGCAGATGAAAATCAAAAATATGTTGGAATATGCGGCATAACTAAAGGTGGAATCTTAGTTGTTGGAAATTATTCAATAGCTGAATTAAGACAAAAGGGAGTTGTTGAGGCTATTAATTTTGGACCTGATTTAATTATTAATGGAGCAATACAAAATAAAGATGATACAAGTGGAAATGGTATAGATAGTCAGGGATTACAGCCAAGAACAGCAATAGGCCAAAGGAAAAAGGATGGAGCCATTCTTTTACTTGTTATTGATGGAAGGCAGGGACTTCAGCTGGGGGCTTCCATGAGGGATGTACAAAAAATAATGGCAAAGGAAGGCGCCTATAATGCAGTGAATTTGGATGGCGGTGCATCAACTACAATGTATTCGAATGGTAAGGTAATAAACAATCCATGCGATAAATTTGGGGAAAGGACAATATCAACAGCAATATATGTTGAAAAGTAGAGGTAATAACAATGAAAGCATCAAAAATATTTATTAAATGGATTATAATATCGCTTGTTCTTCAGCTCTGTTTATATTTTTATTTAGATAAATATTATCTTTCTAGTGGAGACAATGTTGAGATAACAGAAGGAATGAGTATATACAAAAAGAATGAAGTAAAGCCAAATATAATAGTTCCCCAAAATGCTAAGAATATAGCTCTCTCATATGATTGCAGTTATACAGCTTATTTTGATAATGGAGTAATAAAGGTGGTTGATACTAGTACAGGAAAGGATAGAAAATTAACATTTGGCGAGGGGGTTCAATGTATATCATATAAATGGGTTCCTGATAGCAATAGAATGATAATAGCAGAGAAAATAAAAGCAGGAGAGAATAGAAACATAAGATTTTTTTCTTATGACGCAGAAAGCCAGCTTAAAGAAGAAATAAAGGATTATAACACTCAGAGAACTGATTCAATACCAGCTGGAATTAGTGAAAATGAGGTGTCTATGGTCATGTCTACTTTAACTAATGTTATGTATGCAAAGGTTACATATGCAAATGGGTTGTCCACAATTTACAGGATAGATGCTAATGAAACTATGACAAAGCTTAATACTGTCGTTAAAAGAATAGGAAAAATAGAGGTAGCCTCAAGAGATGATCAACTTGCTTATGAGGATACAATTAATTCTAGAGTAAGAACAAATACAAGTTGCAGATTTATAAATATTAATGGCAATCTTCGCTTTAGTCTTTTAGGGACTGATACTGATAATAATATATATGTTGGAAATAAAACTGGAAAGGTGAACAAAATCTATTATGGCAAGCTTGCAGAACCCCAGAGAACTTGGAAGGTAGTCAATCTTGATTATCTATATGACACTCAAAATCTCCAGGTCATGGGTGATGGAAAGATATATTTTATAGATAAAGTAAGCAGTAGGGTTAAAAATCTAAGAGACGGAAAGTATTCCACTTATGATGGAAGCTTTATAGGAATATATGATGATAAAATTGCTTCTATAAGTAACTCTAAGATAGTATTAAAGAGTATAAACTAGGATTTTATATGAATGTTTCATTTTTGTAACAATGTGTATCTAATCTTGACTTAAATGAGTTTTATAGTTATTATTATATTAATTGTCTGGTACTGTAATAAGAATGGAATTTTTTGTATTATATGTGGGAAAATAAGCAGTCTATATTTGTAAGATAAAGGCTTTTTATGTATTATAGGGTTAGGGGGAGTTAATAAATTGGTTAACGAAGCTGATAGTAAATACAAAGGAAAAGGTAAAAAAATATTTATTGTGCTAAGCGGGATGATTTTAATTTCAATTATATATGCTGCATCCTATTTTTTAGGTAAGGCATTAATTTTTAAGGACAAGTATGCAAGTGGAAGCTTAAAATCTAAAACCACTAGTGTATATAAGAATACTGAAGTTGATATTCAAAAGGATAAAGCTGTAAAACTAAAAAGTGTTCAGCAGTTAGGAAATGATAGCACTGCAAATAAAGATGCTGATGATAAAAAAAGTTTGGTGGCGTTAGATCAAGCAGAGAAGCCACTTAAAATTCAAGTTAATTTGAGTAAACAAAGAGTTTATGTATATGATGCAAAAAATAAAACAGTAGAAGATTTTATATGCTCATCAGGTCTGAATGGATATGATACTCCGAAGGGAGAATACACTATAAAAGAGCGAGGATATTCTTTTTACAGTGAAAAATATAAAGAGGGAGCGTATTATTGGGTTCAGTTTATGGGCAATTACCTATTTCATAGTGTACCTTTCGATAAGAATCAAGTTATTGAAACTGATGAGATTCAAAAGCTTGGAACTAAGGCTTCGCATGGGTGCGTGAGATTATCTATAAAAGATGCTAAATGGATTTATGATAATATACCAAGAGGCACTATGGTTACTATAAAGTAGAATTAGTTAGAAAGGAAATATAATGGAAAAGGGACAAGAAAGAAAAAGAAGAGGCCAAAAAAAGAAAAAAAAGAAAAGAAGTTTCTTAAAAACATTTATATTTTTTATTATATTTGAGATCGTATTTACCGGGTTGACAATTTTGCCATATGGATTTTATGGACCATTTAAAAATTTTAGAAATAATGTCATTTCTATTTTAATGGGGTCAGGAACAAAGCAATATATAGCCAAGCTGTTTTTTAGTGATAAAGACATAGCGGAAATACTAAAAGAACAAAGTAAAGCTGCTGCTTCTGATATGAAAAATGCTAAAACTAAGGTTATAAACGTTAATCCAGATAAGAAGACAGGTATTGCTTTAGTAACAGATATTAAACCGGTATCGGGTGGCAATTATACTAATGCTTATGCTCTTATAATATCAGATCCTAGGAGAGTAAAGGTTGGTGCTACAGGCAACATGGGATATGTAGGACAAACCACTCATGACATGGCAAGGAAATACAATGCTGCTGCGGCTGTAAATGGAGGTATGTTTGTAGATCCATCAGGAAATGGACCAGGCGGTACTCCTGCAGGGGTTGTTATTTCTAATGGGAAGATAGTTTATCCAACAGATTCTACGAAGCTAGATGAAAAAGTGGATGGGGTTGTAAGCATAGATAAAGATGGGAATATGAAAGTTGGAACAAGTGAATCTCCAAATGAGCTTATAGATAGAGGAGTTACTGAGGCGGTATCTTCAGATCCATATTTAATTAAAGATGGACAAGATAAGATTGAAAGTGGAACTAATATGGTAGGTCCTCAGCCAAGAACTGTTATAGGACAGAGATCAGATAAAAGTATAATTTTTCTAGTTATAGATGGTAGACATGGGTTTATGAAGATGGGAGCTACACTTCCAGAAGCTCAGCAGCTTATGAAACAACTTGGAGCTGTTAATGCTGTATGCATGGACGGTGGAGGATCATCTACTATGTATTATAATGGTGAAGTGATTAATAAACCATCTAGTGCTACTGGTGAGAGAGCAGTCCCTGATATATTTTATGTAGCACCCTAGCAAAGGAGATTTCATATGAAAAAACTTAGAAATTTGATTATATGGATAATTGTTTCCATAATTGTTCAAACTGGTGTACTATATTATTTTGATAAATATCATTTTAAAAGTGCTGCAGGGGTTACCTATAAAGTAGCAAAAATTCCTGAACATAAGGATGAAATTATTTCAGTATCAATTCCTAAAGATGCCCAAAATATAACTCCTTCATATACAGGAAAGTATGCATATTATTATTCGGGAAATTCTATTTATGTTGTAAATATGCTTACAGGAAAAAGTAATGCTATAAAGCTAGACGTAGGTATTGACAATGCTTGCGTTGATTGGAGTAGCACTAGTGATTCTCTTGTAGTACTTGAACTTGATCAGGATAATTTAAGTTTTAAAATGTATACATATTATCCAGATACTAATGATAAAGAGGAAAATCGAGATTCAAATAATACCAAGAGAACATATTATCTTAATAAAAGTGCAATATTAAGCATGAAGCAAAATAATATTACAACTCTTATTTACATTAAAGCTGCATCTAGTAAGAACTCGGAAAGAAGATATTTTAGTACTTTAGATACTACTAATGGCTTGAAGCCAATGGAGCTTCCTATAAAAAATGTAGGTGATTATTATATATTTAAAGATGAAAGTAAGCTTGTATACGAGGATGAATTTGATAAGAAAGTTTACATTAGTAGGCAGGATGAGAATAGGGAACATACAGAAACTAAAGAGATAAAGATAGATGGTGTGGATAATTATAAGCTTATTTCAGTTTATGGTAAATATGCATATATAGGAAAATTAGTTGATGGTAAGATTAGTACTATTTATTATGCATCTATAGCTTCTGGAAATCAAGAAGATGATGATGACGGTAATGATAGCAGTGGTACTAGCAGTAAGCGTTCAAGAATTAAAAGCAGCAATATATCAGGTAAATCAAGAGAAAATGATGATGTTTTTACAGCAGATTGGCAGCAAATTAATTTATCAAGTCCTGTAGATCCTAAAGCAATTAGTATTTCTCCAAATACCGGAAATATGTATGTTATAGATAATCTTAAGGGTAAAGTGGAAAATATTAAAACCAAAAAGAAAACTCAATTTGATGGTAAATATGAAGGAATGTCTGATGACGATGTTGTTAGTTTTGATGCAGATAAGGGTAAACTTATAGAGACAAAACTTAAATAAAATTACAAATACAAAAAGAGTCTGGTTATATGGACTCTTTTTGTATTTTGAAAGATTTGTTATATATTTTTAATATAAGCTTAAATGACAGTTACTTAATATTATTAACATATAATTTTAAATGTAGAAAATATTAAGTGAGTGAATTCTAATGAATAAAAAACTATATCTACTTTTATAGCATCAGTGGTATGGGCTTTGCCCATTATCCTTCTATAACTAAATAAACTGCTTTGTAAATAAAGCCACAGAATTGAAATAAATATTTTTTAATAAGTAAGAATCAACTAAACGCAATGCAATAAAATTGGTAGGGGTATAAACTCTATCAATTTTATTTTACTTCATTTTCGTGAACTTTTAATTAAAATACATGCATTTTATTTTTCATTTTCTAATTAATCTGATATAATTAATTACATGTATTTTTATATTCAAATGAGAATGGAGGGATTTGATTTGGATACGTTAAGGCAGATAGCAATTGCAAAGCTACTTATGATGCCAGCAGTACTTATAGCTTTTACATTTCATGAATATGCTCATGCTGTTGTAGCTGATAAATTAGGAGATAAAACACCTAAATTTCAAGGTAGGATAACACTTAATCCATTAGCTCATATTGATTTAATTGGATTTATAATGATAGTATTTGTTGGTTTTGGTTGGGCTAAACCTGTTGAAACTAACCCTAATGCATATAAAAATTATTATAAGGATGATTTAAAGGTATCAATAGCAGGTCCGTTAGCTAATGTTTTAGTTGCATTTATTTTCGCATTAATAGTAGGGGTAATTAATAGATTTTTACCTTTTAATGAAATTGTCGTTATAATTTATTTGATGGCAAAGTATGTCGTTTCAATAAATTGTATGTTTTTCTTGTTTAATTTAATTCCTATACCAGGCTTAGACGGATTTCATGTTTTAAGAGATTTATTCCCAAAAGCTTTCTACAATATAGCAGATTCGTTATATAGATATCAAATGCTTATATTAATTGCACTAGTCATGCCGATATTTGGGGGAGAGTCACTAGCAACTTTTATTATAGGCATTCCATCTGAATATATAGCTAATTTATTTTTAAGGATAGGAGCATTAATATAGATAGACAACTTGGAATATTAAAATTAGCTGAATTCTATTTTGGAACATGTTGGTTATATGAATATATATCAGTTGTCAACTGAAGGGATGTTCATATAACTAATATGTTTCCAAATGTGATTCAGCGGATATGGAGCTTTATATCCTATTGAAAATAAATATTACGGAAAATTTTAATTTGATTTAATTTTATGTACTAAATATATTAAGGAGAATGATAAATGAGACTTAGGAAAAAATGGTGGGCAAGACCGGAGATGGAAGAAAGCCCATTATGCATAACTGATCCAAGTGAGTATAAAGGGAAATGGAAGGAAGTTTTTAAAAACAATAATGATATATATCTTGAACTTGGCTGCGGACGTGGAGAATTTATTTCTAAAATTGCAGCTAGTAATTTAGATAAAAATTTTATAGCTATAGATCTTAAAGATGAAGTTTTAGTTCTTGCGCTTAGAAAAGTAGTTGAAAATGAAATAACTAATGCTATAATAGTTCCTCTTCAAATAGCATTTATAAATGATGTGTTTGATAAGGACGAGATAAGCAGAATATATATAAACTTTTGCAATCCATGGCCTAAAGATAGGCATAAGAAAAGAAGACTTACACATACTAAATTTTTAACTAAATACAAGGAATTCTTAAGAGAAAATAGTGAAATTTGGTTTAAAACTGATGATGATGAATTATTTACAGAATCCTTGGATTACTTTTCAGAATGTGGTTTTGAGATAAAATATAGTACTTATGATTTGCATAATAGTGATTTTGAAGGAAATATAGAAACTGAATACGAAAAGAAGTTTTCAAGCCAGGGAGTGAAAATAAAGTTTTTAATAGCTAAACTTTTATAGATAAACCGCTTCAACCATTGAAATTCATGTGTACTATAGCACCTAGAAGACCGCATTTTAGTACAAATAAATTTTAAGTTTCACAGTGGTTTATCTTTAATAATTAAAGTTTGAAGGATATGATTTTGTTATGTATGAAGATTTAAAAGGGAAGATTGCACTTGTTACAGGAGCATCAAGAGGAATAGGAAGAAGTATAGCTGTAGAACTATCAAAGCATGGTGTGATTGTTATTATAAATTATAAAGAAGATAAAAAAGGTGCAGAGGAAACTTTAAATGAGGTAAAAGAAAAAGGCGGAAGTGGAAGTATATTCAAATGTGACATAAGTATAAATAGTGAAGTTAAAAATATGATTGAAGATATTATTAAAGGCTTTGGCAAAATAGATATACTTGTAAATAACTCTGGAATATCAAAAATAGGACTCTTTATGGATATGACAGAAAAGGATTATGATGAAATAATGAATGTGAATTTTAAAGGTGTCTATAATTGCACAAGCTATGTAGTAAAAGATATGCTTGAAAGAAAATCGGGCTCTATAATAAATATATCGTCAATATGGGGAAGTGTAGGTGCCTCATGTGAAGTTTTATACTCTGCTTCAAAAGGAGCTATTGATTCGTTTACGAAAGCTTTAGGAAAGGAATTGGCTTTATCTGGAATAAGGGTTAATGCTATTTCACCAGGGGTTATAGATACAAGGATGAATAAAGTATTTTCAGAAGAAGAGAGAGAAGAACTTAAAAATGAAATACCAATGATGAGATTTGGAAAAACAGAGGAAATTGCAAAGTCAGTAGTATTTCTAGTAAGCAGTGAAGCCTCATATATAACATCACAAGTTTTAACTGTTGATGGTGGATTTTTATAACTTGATGCTATGTAAGTATATTTAAAAGGTAATAAGTAGAGTGAGTGAATATAATTAGTGATTACTGTCAATAATCATAGTAAACATTACAAGTTTAGGGGTGTGGTTATGGCAGTAATTTTATTTATAATTAGCTCACTTATTTTTATAGTTTTTAGCATGATATCTATTGTAATTAAAATATTAAATAAAAAGGTAAAAAAGCTATTTATTGCTGTGATTATTTTATCTCTAGCTGGAGCAATTACTGGATTCTGCATGGTATCTCCTGATAGACCTAAATATGCTTCTGATAATAAAAGTTATAATAAAAATGAAAAGGCAGAAGCTGCGAATTACGATTCAAAAAAGATAAAAATCTACAGTATTCAAAATGAAGAGAGTGTTTTAATCCAATATAACAATAAAAATATTTTAATTGATGTTCCAAAGGATATTAATAAGTCTGATTATGTTTTTAAAACCGTCGATAATTATAAGCTGGGGAAAATTAATTCTATTATATTAACATCAAATAGTGACAAGCTTTCGCAAAATGCTGCTGATGTAATTGAAAAATATAATATAAGTGATGTTAGTTATACTTATGACAATATAAATGATAAGATAGTTCAGGCAATTAAGGCAGTAGATTCGGTAAAAGGAACTAAGTCTACTCCTAAAAAGCTAAAGGATGTTGATAAATTTAATGACATGGCTATTAAAATAGAAAGAGAAGCATCCTTTGTTAATATGACATTTAAAATTAATGAAGGCAGTGATGCATATTTAATAGCCGATTCTTTTAAAGATTATCTTGAAAAAACAGATATAGATAAGCATGTTGTAAGTTTGAATCACGATAAGGCTGGTAATTTGGATATAAATATACACATTGAAGCTCAAAACTAGCTATATGCTCGTTTGAAATAATATTATATGGTTTTATTGTAGTGATGATGATATAATAATTACTATAATATTTTGTGTATATTTAATGAAAAAGGACGTGTTTTATATGAAGATAAATATATTGAAGTGTCATGGAACTGGAAATGACTTTATACTAATTGATGAGTATAATAATGATTATAGTTTTAGTGAAGCTCAGAGAAAAGAATTAGCTATATTAGCATGCAATAGAGATGCATCTGTCGGTGGTGATGGAATTTTATTTGTTCAAAAAAGTACCGTAAGTGATGCAAAAATGAGAATATTCAATTCAGATGGTTCTGAAGCGGAGATGTGTGGCAATGGATTAAGATGCGTTGGAAGATATGTTATAGACATGCTTAAGAGGGATAAAGTTCAAATAGAAACTATGAAAGCAAAATATGTAGTTCAAAAAGAAGAAGAAGTGTATAAGGGAGTAAAGACTGTAAAAATATTCATAGATTCCATTTCACTCGATCCTAAATCGTTGCCTATGAATTCTGAAAAGGACAGTGTTATTTTTGAAAAGCTGCCGGAATTATCGGAGAAGTTAAAGTTTGCAGCTGTAAGTATAACAAATCCACATTTGATTTCTATGGTAAATGAAATAGATACAGAAGAACTTGTTGAGGTTGGGTTAAAGGGCAATAGTACAAAATCATTATTGCCAAAGGGTGTTAACGTAAGTTTTGTTAAGGTTTTTGATAAAAAAGATATATATGTTAAAACCTATGAAAGAGGAGTAGGGCTTACAAAATCTTGTGGAACAGCTATGACAGCTTCAAGTGTTGCAACTTGCTTAAGTGGAAAAGTTGAATTTGACAAGAAAATTTCTATATTTAATGATGGTGGAATGATAAATTCTATAGTTCATAAGAAGGAAGACGGCGGTTATTTGGTTGAATTTATAGGAAATGCTACATTTGTATTTAAAGGCACCATGGAATTTAAAGATGGTAAAATAAGTGATATTGCTACCGATGGAAAAATGTATGCTGAAGAAACAAAAGATTATGATGAATTCTTTATATATACAAGGAAGTGCATGCAACAATAATTTAATATAGAGACTGTTTACAAAATATTTGCATAATATAAACACAAAATAAATATTTCTATTATATAATTAAATTATTCTAAGAAGTTAATTTTTTTCTTAGAATCTATCGTTGTATAGAATGATCTCCCTTATATAAAATGTTTAAACACTGGCTATTTGTCAGTGCTTTTTTTTATGATTTTTTAAAAAGGCCTTAAAACCATATTAAAAAACGGTATATAGATGTAGTTTAAAAGGGGGAAATATGAAATTTATAAATGTATATTGGATGATTAGAGATGGTTATAAAATTATAAGCCCTAAAATAGATTGCGATTTTAATATTGAGGATAAGAAAATTACAGTTTATGCTCCTTGTGTATATGTTGCAAATAAGGGATGTACATTAGGTGGTGGACTTGTAATAATTAGAGTTTCAAAAGTAAATAAAAGAACTATAATAAAATTAACAGGAAATGATTTGACTATAAATATTTAATATGTAAAAGTATTGTGGGATCGAAGTATTTCTACCTCGCAATTTAATCTTTACAAAGGAAAGTATTAGTAGTAAGATATAGCTGCAAGTTAAATATTAAACAAAGAATTTAGGAGAAAATCATGAAAAAGCTAAAGGGCTTAATTTTGCCTGCAATATTAATAATTATATGGACTATTATAAGTAACTTACATATAGTTAATGAGTACATAATACCATCTCCCCAAAAAGTATTTTTAGCTGCTTTAGAGATGATAAAGTCTGGCGAACTTGCAAAAAATATGATAATAAGCTTAGAAAGAGTAATTATAGGATTTATAATTACATTTACTATTTCTTTTTCATTAGCTGTGCTTATTGGAGCCAAGCCTAAAGCTATTCCATATGTAGAACCTTTTATGGAATTTATGAGGCACGTTCCACCTATTGCTACTATACCAATTCTCATATTATGGTTTGGAATTGGTGAAGCTTCAAAGTTATTTGTTATTTTTCTTGCTACTTTTTTTCCTATTTTCTCTAATACTTTAAATGGTGTTACCAATTATGATAAAAAGCTTTTAGAAGTGGGAGATTCATTTGGTTTTACTAATAAAGATAAATTTTTTAAAATTATATTTCCTCAGGCATTACCATCAATAATGACAGGCATTCAGCTTGGACTTGGATATAGCTGGAGAGCACTTATGGGAGCAGAACTTATAGCCGCTTCTTCTGGCATTGGATATATGATAGTTGATGCAGAACAGCTTTCAAGACCTGATATTGTCATAGTTGGAATATTATCTATAGGAATATTTGGCTATGCTATTGATTATATACTTATGAAAGTAACGTATAGGCTAGTTAACAAATATGGAAAGGAAATAGATTATGGCAGGGTTGATAGTTAAAAATTTATCAAAGACCTTTGAATTTCAAAATAAAAAAATTCAAGTATTAAAGGATATTAATCTTGATATACCGGACAGAAGCTTTATAACTATGGTAGGAAAAAGTGGATGTGGAAAAACAACTTTTCTTAGAATAGTTGCTGGGCTGGAGAGTAAAACAGAGGGACAAATTGAATTTATAAATTGTAAAGATAGAAGTAAGAAAAAGATAGGAATTGTATTTCAAGAGCCAAGACTTATGCCGTGGCTTACTGTTGAACAAAATTTGGCATTTTCCCTTATAAAGTGTAAGGATAAATCATATGTTAAGGATAAAGTTCAAGCTACATTGGAAATTTTGGGACTTGCTGATTTTAAAAAAGCTTATCCAAGCCAGATTTCAGGTGGAATGGCTCAAAGAGTTTCGCTTGGAAGAACCTTGTGTTTTGATCCGAAAATTATACTTATGGATGAGCCACTAGGAGCATTAGATGCCTTTACAAGAAAGAAACTTCAAAATGAGCTTGTAGATATCTTTATTAAGAGTGGTAAAACATTTATATTTGTAACTCATGACATAGAAGAAGCTGTATATTTAGGGCAGAGAGTTGCTGTTATGAATAATGGAATAATAACAGAAGAAATTCAAATTGACCTAGATTTTTATAGAAATCCTGAGGATGCTAAGTTTTTAGAATATAAAAAAAGTATTTTAAATATCTATAAATAAATTACTTGGGTGCAAAAAGTTGTTTACTTATACATAGAGCTTGTATGTTATCCAATCCTTCAATTCCTTTGAGGTTTGTTGGATATGGTTTCATTATATATATAATATAAGGAGGAAGGATTAAGTATGAAGATTTTAAAAAAGTTGAGTATGCTGCTTGTAGTTTCAATGATAGCAACTTTATTTAGTGCATGCGGTACTACTCAAAATTCCGAGACGAGATCCAAGAAAGATGTTCCAAAAAGCATAAGCATATCTTATGTAAAATCACCATTAAACGTACCTTCTATAGTTGAGAAAAGGGAAAAGCTATTTGAAAATGAGTTTTCAAAAGACAATATGAAAATCACTTATCCAGAAATAACAGAAGGTTCTAAAATGACGGAGGCAGTTGCAGCAGGTTCACTTGATTTTTGTAATGCAATAGGGGCAACTTCGGTTATTTTGGCAGCAGCAAATGGTGTTGATATTAAAATAATAGGTGTTTATAGTAGAGCGCCAAAAGCATTTACAATAATGGCAAAGGATCCATCTATAAAGAGTGTTAAGGATTTAAAAGGAAAAAAGGTAGTTGGACCTAAAGGCACAATACTTCATCAACTTCTCTTAGGTGCACTTGAAAAAGAAAATCTTAAAGCAAGCGATGTTCAGTTTATAAACATGGGCATACCTGATGGTGTATCAGCATTGTTGTCTGGCAGTGCAGAAGCGGCATTGGTAGCTGGTCCATCTGTTGATAATGCAAAAAAGAACGGTGCACATGTAGTAACTACTGGAGAAGGTATACTTGATGCTACTATAGTAATAGGTGTATCTGGAAAATTCCTTAAAAAATATCCTGATATAGCAAAAAGATACTTAAAAGTTCATGATAAAAGTTTAAGCTTTATGGAAAACAGTAAGGATAAAGCATACAGCTTAACTAGTGAAGAAACAAAATTATCTCTTGAGCAGGTAAAAGCCATGTATGATTTATATGATTTTAATCCTAAGGTTACCGATAAAGATATAAAAGATTTAAATGATACAAAGGATTTTTTAGTAAAAAATGGTATGCTTAAGAAGAATATTGATATAAAGAGTCTGATAGTTAATATAAAGTAAACATAGTTTATATTTTTTATAAGTCAGTATTTATTAATTTATATAAAACTGAACTAAGGATATGCTTAATTAAAATTTATTTCGTAAATTAGTATATCCATAAGTCAAAATTAAATATTTAAGATTTCGACTTATATCCAAAAAAGGAATGAGAGCGAGGTAATAGTAATGATGGAAAAAATCTATGGAAAGAAGCTTGCAACAAGACAAATTACTATGATAGGAATGTTGTTTGCTGTAACAATTGTGCTAGGGGCAACTAGACTGGGGTTTATCCCAATACCGCCATTTAATACGACGATTATGCACATCCCAGTTATAATAGGCGCCATAGTAGGAGGACCTATAGTTGGTGGGTTTATAGGACTGTTGTTTGGGGTTTTTAGCATTATACAGGCTATAAATACACCTACACCTGCGTCCTTTATATTTTTTAATCCTGTGGTATCAGTTTTACCAAGAATATTAATTGGAGTTGTTGCTTATTATGTATATGTGCTATTTAAGCGAAAATCTGAAAAAGTAGGCGCATTTTTAGGAATTGTTGCTGGTTCCTTTACAAATACTATTGGAGTTTTAGGTATGATATATATTTTTTATATGAAAGCTTATGCAAATGCGTTTCACATAAGCTATAATGCAGCAGTAAAAACACTTTTGCTTTTGGTTTTAAATGGTTTTATATCTGCAGGAATTGCTTTGGTTGTATCACTACCTATTATTATGATTGCAAAAAAACTTAAAATATAATGTAAAAAAAATGCACTGTATAGCTAAGCCCAGTGCATTTTTTATTATAGATTTTTTAAATAAGGTTGAATTTTACCATTATTTAAAGTATACCTTGCTATAAACTAATACATCCACCACCATGGCATATTATGATGATTTCCATGCTTATGACAATTATGATAGAAACATGGATAATAAGGTCTGCGGTGATGATGATGATGTTTGTGTCTATATTCATCAGAATCATCACTATCGTCTTCCCAATCAGAATCGTCATCATCGTAGGAAGGCATCATCATAGTATTGGGATTAGAATATTCACCGCTCATTGCAGGGCCCATGTTGCTCATCATAAAAGGGCAGTATGGCATTGGCTGGAATTCTAAATCTTCTTCGTCATGTTCACAAGGTTCATTACCTTTATTGTCATTCCTAATCTCGTTATCTGAATTCATAAGTAACCTCCAAATAATTTAAATACACTATATTATAATATTGAATAAAAGTAAAAATGTTACTTTTAAATTATATTTAATTGGTATATGCAGATGATATCTGATATAATATAATCACTATATTAAGCATAATTATTTTAGAGGTGATATATAAATTATGAAAGTTGAATACATAAATCCATTCGTTATGTCAAGTGTTGACATTTTAAAACAAGTATGCAATATTACCGTAAATAAAGAAAAGCTTTTTTTAAAGCATGGTTTTGCTGAGATTAAGGATATCACTATAACTATAGGGGTTATAGGAGATGTAAAGGGTAATATTGTTTTAGGCTTTGATAAAGGTACAGCCATGAGCATTGCGTCGAGAATGATGGGAGGATTTCCTGTGGACGAGCTTAACGAAATTACAGCCAGTGCTGTTTCAGAAGTTTGTAATATGATAGCTGGTCAGTCGGGTATACATTTTTCACATCAAAATACAAAGATAGATATAACACCTCCAATTATGCAAATAAATAGACCAGATGCAAAGATGAATTATATTAATCAAACAATATGTATACCATTAACGCTTGATATCGGCGGTACACTTGAACTTGACATTTCTATAGCTTAATAAAAAAAGTCACAAAAGTTTTCTTTTGCGGCTTTTTTTTTATATAAATAAACCATTTCAACTATTGTAATTAGCTGAAATCTGTTTTTGAATATGTTGGTTGTGTGAATATATATCAGTTGATAATGGAACGTTGAAAGAGGAGAGATGAGTTTTCTATATACATAAAAACACGAACAATAATAACAAAATATGCTTACATAACTGATATAGTACGAACATTAATAAAATATATAGAGATAATGTTATTGACTTATGAAAAATATTATGCTAACATGAAATTAAAGTGACAAAGGAAATTCATATAAGGAGGCAATTGTAATGAAAGTTGCTATAATATTTGGTAGCAAATCAGATACCGATAAGATGAAGGGTGCGGCTAATGCACTTAGTGAATTTGGAATAGAATATAAAGCATATGTTTTATCAGCACATAGAGTGCCAGAAAAATTAAGTGAAGTTATTAATGAGCTAGAAAAAAAAGATTTTGAATGTATAATTGCAGGGGCAGGACTTGCTGCACATCTTCCAGGAGTTATTGCTTCTCAAACAACACTTCCAGTAATAGGAGTTCCTATAAATGCTGCAGTAGATGGATTAGATGCTTTGCTTTCAATTGTTCAAATGCCAAAAAGTATACCAGTTGCTACTGTAGGAATTAATAATAGTTATAATGCAGGCATGCTTGCAGTTGAGATGCTTGCTTTAAAATATCCAGAGATTAAAGAAAAGCTTATAAAGTTCAGAAAAGATATGAAAGAAAAATTTATAAAAGACAATGAAGAGGGAGTGGAATTTTAACATGGAAAAAAGAGAAATGTTATACGAAGGAAAAGCTAAAAAGGTATACGCTACAGATGATAAGGATAAAGTAGTTATATATTATAAAGACGATGCAACAGCTTTCAACGGAGAAAAAAAAGGTCAGATAGATGAAAAGGGAGTACTTAATAACACTATTACTTCAATGTTATTTGAACTTTTAGAAAAACATGGAGTTAAAACTCACTTTGAGGAGAAATTAAACGATAGAGAACAACTTTGTAAAAAAGTTTCAATAGTACCTCTTGAAGTTATAGTAAGAAATGTAGCAGCAGGAAGCATGGCTAAGAGACTTGGACTTGAAGAAGGAACAGAGCTTAAAACAACAGTTTTTGAACTTTCATATAAAGATGATGAACTTGGTGATCCACTTATAAATGATACTCATGCAGTAGCAATCGGAGCTACAACTTTTGATGAATTAAAGAAAATTTATGCAATGACTGAAACTGTAAACAATGTACTTAAAGAATTTTTCCATAAGCAAGGAATAAAACTAATAGATTTTAAAATTGAATTTGGAAGATTTCATGATGAAGTTGTTCTTGCAGATGAAATTAGCCCTGATACTTGCAGATTATGGGATGAAAAAACAAATGAAAAACTTGATAAAGATAGATTTAGAAGAGATTTAGGAAATGTAAAGGAAGCATATGTTGAAATATTAAAGAGAATAAGCGGTAAATAGAATAGATTGCTCTATCTGTTTTGTTATAGGCTGAAGTTATTTTTGTACTTCAGTCTATATTAGGCTTGACTATAAATTGTAAGAAGGAGATAGGTATGAAAAATATGCAGTATACAGCTGAACATGAAGATATAGATAAGTTCAAAGAAGAATGCGGTGTATTTGGTATTTTTTCAAATACAAATATTGATGTAGCGCATTTAGCATACTATGGATTGTATGCACTTCAGCATAGAGGGCAGGAAAGTGCTGGAATTGCTGTTTCTAATAGTGATGAAATCAAAGTTTATAAAGATATGGGTCTTGTATCGGATGTATTTAATACTGAAATTTTGGATTCCATGAACGGAAATGCTGCAATAGGGCATGTTAGATATTCTACAACAGGTGGGAGCACAGCTGCTAATGCTCAACCTTTATTAAGCAATTTTAAACTTGGCTCTATTGCTATTGCGCATAATGGAAATCTTGTAAATGCAGATGTTATAAGAGAACTTCTTCAGGACTGTGGAACTATGTTTCAAACCTCAATAGATACTGAAGTAATATTAAATTTAATAGCAAGAAGTGCTAAAAAGGGAATAGAAAATGCTGTAGTTGATGCTATTCAAGCTGTAAAAGGCTCATATGCTATTGTAATTCTTACAAAGGATAAGCTTATAGGAGTTAGAGATCCAAATGGTATAAGACCTCTTTGTATTGGAAAATATGACGAAAGCTATGTACTTTGCTCTGAAAGCTGTGCACTTGATACTATTGGAGCAGAATTTGTACGTGATGTAAAACCTGGAGAAATTATTATAATAGATAAAGATGGCCTTAAGAGTATAAATTTTGCAGAAAGAACTAAATGTGAAACCTGCTCTTTTGAGTACATTTATTTTGCAAGACCAGACAGCGTAATTGATGGAATTGATGTTTATAAAGCAAGGCAGCGTGCAGGAGAAAAGCTTTATGAAGAGTCACCAGTTGAAGCTGATCTTGTAATAGGAGTTCCGGATTCAGGTATACCAGCAGCACTTGGTTATGCAAAGGCTTCAGGAATACCATACGATTTAGGACTTATTAAAAATAAATATGTTGGAAGAACCTTTATAGCTCCGACTCAGGAACTTCGCGAAAGAGCTGTGTCTGTAAAACTTAATCCAGTAAAATCAATGATTGAAGGAAAAAGGGTTGTGCTTATAGATGATTCTATAGTAAGGGGAACAACTAGTAAAAAACTTGTGGATTTAATAAGGGAAGCGGGAGCAAAAGAAGTTCATTTTAGAGTTTCTTCACCAATTGTAAAATTCCCATGCTACTTTGGAATAGATACACCTTATAGAAAAGATCTTATAGGTTCACATATGTCAGTAGAAGAAATACGTGATTTTATAGGGGCTGATAGTGTTGGATATTTAAGTATAGAATCACTTTTAGAAACCCTTGATAAAGATAGAACATTTTGTCTTGGATGCTTTAATGGAGTTTATCCTGTATCTGCACCTATGGAAGCAGCAAAAGACAGACTTGAAGAATAATATTTTGAAAGGTTGTGTACGAATGGTAACATATAAAGATAGTGGAGTTAATATTGAGGAAGGCTATAAATCAGTAAAGTTAATGAAGGAATATGCTTCAAAAACTTTTATACCAGGAGTTATAAATAATCTTGGCAGCTTTGCAGGCATGTTTGAAATAGGAAAAGGTTATGAAAACCCAGTTTTAGTATCTGGAACTGATGGAGTTGGAACAAAGCTTGCAGTAGCTTTTGCAACTAAAAAATATGATACTGTTGGTATAGATTGTACTGCAATGTGTGTAAATGATATATTATGCCATGGTGCAAAGCCAGTATTTTTCCTTGATTATATAGCATGTGGAAAGCTTGAAGCTGATGTAGCAGCGGATCTTGTAAAAGGAGTTTCTGATGGCTGCAGCGATGCAATGTGCGCCCTTATAGGCGGAGAAACAGCTGAAATGCCTGGTTTTTATAAAGAAGGAGAATACGATCTTGCGGGCTTTGCTGTTGGAGTAGTTGATAAAAAGGACATAATTGATGGAAGCAGAATTCAGGATGGGGATGTTCTTATAGGAATTGCATCATCAGGAATTCACAGTAACGGATACTCTTTAGTTAGAAAGCTTATAACTAACTTTGATGAAGAATTTGAAGGAAAAACAATGGGAGAAGTTCTTTTAACTCCAACTAGAATATATGTAAAACCAGTGCTTAAGCTTTTAGAAAAGTTTGAAATAAGAGGTATGGCTCATATAACTGGGGGCGGTTTTTATGAAAACATACCTAGAATGTTCAAAGGAGATTTTACAGCTGTAGTAAACAAAAACAGCTTTGAGGTTCCGGCAATATTTAAGCATATAATGTCTCTTGGAGTTGATGAAGACCATATGTTTAACACTTTCAACATGGGTATAGGGTTTGTATTGTGTGTTTCTAAAGATAAAGCAGGTGATGTACTTTCTGCTCTTAAGGAAATGGGAGAAAAAGCATATGAGATAGGATGTGTAAAAGCTGGAGGTAATGGAGTATGTTTAAAATAGCTGTTCTAATATCCGGTGGTGGAACAGATCTTCAGTCTATAATAGATGCAATTGAAAATAAGGAAATAGTGGGCGCTAAAATTGCGGCTGTCATAAGCGATAAAAAAGGGGCTTTTGGAATAGAACGTGCTAAGAAACATGGAATAAAAACTTATGTTTTCGATAGAAAAGAATATAAAGGCAGGGTTTCTGATGAAGTGCTAAATTTACTTAGGGGCAAAGTAGATTTAATAGTTCTTGCTGGATTTCTTTCTATATTAAATGGTGATTTACTTCATGAATTTAAGGATAAAATAATAAATATACACCCATCACTTATACCGTCCTTCTGCGGAAATGGAATGTATGGGCTTAAGGTTCATGAGAAGGCCATAGAGTATGGAGTTAAAATTTCAGGCTGTACGGTTCACTTTGTAGATGAAGGAACTGATACAGGAGCAATAATACTTCAAAAAGCTGTAGAGGTTCTTGATGAGGATACTGCTGAAACTTTACAAAAGAGAGTTTTAGTTGAGGAACATAAACTGTTACCTATGGCAGTTAAACTTATAGCTGAAGGAAAAATAAACAAGGTTGGAAGACATGTATCGTTAAAAGCTTGATTAACCCTATATACAGAAAGGAAGTAAGAGTTAATTATGATAAAAAGAGCAATTATAAGTGTTTTTAATAAGGATGGAGTTTTAGAACTTGCACAGTTTTTAAATGAAAAGGGAGTAGAAATAATTTCAACAGGAGGAACCTTTAAATACCTTAAGAAAAATGGAATTCCTGTAGTTGAAGTTTCAGAGGTAACAGGGTTTGATGAAATGCTTGATGGAAGAGTCAAAACACTTCACCCTTTCATACATGGAGGGATTTTAGCTGTAAGAAGCAATGAAGAGCATATAAAAGCCATTAATAACAAAGGCATAAAGCCAATAGATATGGTGGTTGTAAATTTATATCCTTTCTTTGATAAAGTAGATAGCGATATTACATTTCAGGAAAAAGTAGAATTTATAGATATCGGCGGGCCTACAATGATAAGAGCAGCAGCTAAAAATTTTCAGGACGTAACAGTACTTACAGATGTAAATGATTATAAAGAAGTAATGGAGCAAATTGAAAAAAGTGGTGAAGTAGAGTATGCTACCAAAAGAAAGCTTGCAGGTAAAGTTTTTAATTTAATGTCAGCTTATGATGGGGCTATAAGTAGATTTCTTCTTGAAGATGAATATCCAGAATATTTGACTATACCATATAAGAAGAAAATGGATTTAAGATATGGCGAGAATCCTCATCAGTCAGCTGCATTTTATGAAGCAGCAACAGGAAGTGGAGCTATGAAGGATTTTCAGCAGCTTAATGGAAAAGAACTTTCTTACAATAACATAAAGGATATGGATATTGCCTGGAAGGTAGTTTCAGAATTTGATGAACTTGTATGCTGTGCCTTAAAGCACAATACCCCATGTGGTGTTGCTATGGGAGAAACTTCTTATGAGGCTTATAAAAAGGCTTATGATTGTGATCCTACTTCTATTTTTGGAGGAATAGTTGCTTTAAATCAAACGGTTGATAAAGAAGCTGCAGAAGAAATGGTAAAAATATTTCTTGAAATAGTAATAGCACCTGATTTTACTTCTGATGCTCTGGAGATTTTAAAAGGAAAGAAAAATTTAAGAGTTATAAAAGCTGTTAAGAAGCCCTCGGATAACTTTGAACTTGCGAAGGTTGACGGAGCTATTTTAGTTCAAAGCTCAGATGATAAGCTTATAGAAGATATGAAGGTTGTTACAGAAAAAGCACCAACTGAAGAAGAAAAAAGAGATATGATTTTTGGTATGAAGGTTGTAAAGTATGTAAAATCAAATGCTATAGTAGTTGTACAAAATGGAGCTGCAAAAGGAATAGGAGGAGGACAGGTTAATAGAATCTGGCCAGCAAAGGATGCTATGGAAAGAGGAAATGGAGCTACAGTTCTTGCATCGGATGCATTTTTCCCATTTGGAGATATTGTAGAAGAAGCTTCAAAATACGGTATAAAAGCTATAATCCAACCTGGTGGCTCCATAAGGGATCAAGAGTCCATAGATGAATGCAATAAATATGGAATTTCTATGGTTATGACAGGCATAAGACATTTTAAACATTAATTAAGTTTTTGGAGGTTTATTATGAAGATTTTACTTATAGGCGCTGGTGGAAGAGAGCATGCTATGGCTTGGAAAATGGCACAAAACCCTGAAGTGGAGAAAATTTATTGTGCCCCTGGAAATGGTGGAACAGCAAAAGAAGGAAAATGTGAGAATATAGAATTATATAAAAATTGTGAACTTTTAAAATTTGCAAAAGAAAATAATATTTCGCTTACAGTGGTTGGACCGGAAGCACCACTTGTAGAAGGAATAGTTGATGAATTTAAAAAGGAAGGCTTAAGAATATTTGGACCTAGTAAGTATGCTGCAGGGCTTGAAGGAAGCAAAGCTTTCTCAAAGGACTTCATGAAAAAGTACAATGTGAAAACAGCAGAATATGCGGTGTTTACAGATGCAGAAGGTTCGCTTTCCTACTTAAAAAAATGCTCTTATCCTATAGTTATAAAAGCAGATGGTTTAGCTGCAGGAAAAGGTGTCGTTATCTGTGAAGATTATGCTGTAGCAGAAGAAACTATAAAAGCCTTTATGGTTGATGATGTTTTTAAAGGCTCAGGAAAAAAAGTTGTAATAGAAGAATACTTAGAAGGTGTAGAAGCCTCTATTTTGTCCATAACAGATGGTAAAACTATACTTCCTTTTGTGTCAGCTAAAGATCATAAGCAAATTTTTGATGATAATAAAGGACCTAATACAGGTGGAATGGGAGCTATTGCACCAAACCCATATTGTACAAAAGAAGTTCTTGAAAGCTTTGATAAGGATATTTTAAAGCCTACTCTAAAGGGAATACAAGAAGAAAACATGGATTTTACAGGAATAATCTTCTTCGGGCTTATGATAACTAAAAAAGGAGTTTATCTTCTTGAATATAATGTTAGACTTGGTGATCCAGAAACTCAAGTTGTGCTTTATCTAATGAAAAGTGATTTAGTAGATATTATAAACGCAGCTTTAGATAAAAGATTATCAGACTTTGATCTTCAATGGTATGAAGGAAATGCATGCTGCGTAGTTGCTGCTTCCAAGGGATATCCTGCTAGCTACAAGACAGGCTATGAAATAACAGGTATAAATGATGTAGCTGATAAAGTTTTCTGTGCAGGGGTTAAGCTTAAAAATGATGCTTACGTAACTGATGGTGGAAGAGTGCTTTGTACTTCTGCTAGAGGAAAGAGCTTAGATGAAGCAATAGATAAAGCCTACAGCGACATAAAAAAGGTTGAGTTTGAAGGAATGTATTATAGGCATGATATAGGAAAAGTGAAATAACATTTCTTTGAAACATTAAAAACTTCAATAAATCTAATATGAAAAAATCGTAAAATCCTAAGATATCTCAATAACTTGCTGGAAAAACGCTCGGATAAATTGAAATATCTAAGTATTTTACGATTTTTTTATCAAGATTTATTGAAGTTTTTTACATGTTTTGTATCTTATTGTTTGAGGTTAGTATTGGTTTTCGCATTAATTTAAATAATTTGTTAAACAGGAAGGATACTAATATTACAAGTGCAAGATAAATATAAACAGTATAGCTTCCTTTTATTTTTATACAGTTAAAGTATAAGATGAAAATTTTCATATGAATAAGGTATATTTCATATGCTATACCTCCAATAAAGAAAAGTGGCTTTGAAGTTATTTTTACTTTAAATAAGAAGCAAAGCATAACAAAAACAAAGCATACTGAGGATATTGTGTTAAGTATAATAGAAAATACAGATGGAACGAAGTGACCCAAATAAAATGTCACAGCAAAACAAATTAATGCTAAAGTAGAAAAAAAAGCATAATTTCTTTTAATGAAACTTATGAATTTATCATAATTTAAAGCTATATAAACACCTATAGGAAAGCAGAAGGCTGTATTATACCACCACTCACCAAATCTAAAGAGGATTAAAGTAAAGAAATATACAAAAGAATAAATTAAAATTACTTTTGGAGCGGCTTCTGCATTTAAAAATTTAAAGCATAGATAGAATACTATATAAAATAGCAGAATTGAAATTACAAACCATTGAGTAGAATCTATTAAGTTTAAACCGGAAAGATAAAGTAATATTTGTATTAGGCTAAACTTAGAATTGAATAAGGATAACGCAAATATTAGAGTGATAGCGTTTACTAAAATGAATGGTAAATAAACTTTGGTTAACCTTTTGGAAAAGAAATTATTTAGATAATTATTTTTTTGTAATTTAGACATGGTTAATCCATATCCTGATAAGAAAAAGAAAATACTTACTGCAAGATGTCCAAAAAAAGTGTATGGTAACATCAGTTTAGGAGGTTGTATTCTAAGTGCAATGTGGTGTAAAATTATGACTGTAATACATAAGCCTTTTATACAATCGGTTAATGGTTTAGATAGAAATTCAGTATTATAGGTTTTAGTGCTAAATATTATTGATTTATAAAACACTAATAAAGGCACAATTAAAAATGCCAATAAGTAGATATAAGCATTTTGAGTAAAGCTTAGCTTGAAATCTAATGGCATGGTAACATCTCACTTTCTAAATTAACATTATTTTAATTATATGGTTATATATTACAAAAGTCAATAATTATAAAGGAGGGGACTGGACTTTATATATTGTCCAATAAGCATATGGAATTAACAAAAATAAAAGGTAATACTTATTATATAAATGCTCCAACCAATATAGGGGTATACGTGTTTAAAAATAAAAATTGTCTTCTTATAGATACTGGAAAGGATAATAGTGATGCTAGAAAAATAGATGAGGTTTTAGTACAAAATGGGCTGCACCCTAAATACATAATAAACACTCATCATCATTTAGATCATTGTGGTGGAAACATTTATTTTCAAAATACCTATCCAGGATGTATTGTGTATTCTTCGGAAAAAGAAAAAATAAATATGGAAAACCCACATCTTTATCCCTATGGGCTTTTTGGAGCAAGTCCTGTAAAAGAGCTGCACAAGAGTAATAAGGCTATTATGGTGGATTTTGTAACAAATGAAGGGGAAAATAAAATAGGTGATGAAAAATTTGAAGTTATAAGCTTAAAAGGGCATACAGTAGATTTAATAGGAGTAATTACACACGAAAAGGTTTGTTTTGTTGGAGATGGTATTTTCTCTATTGAAAATATCAAGAAGCATTCACTTCCATATCTTTATGATGTGAATTTGGAAAAGGAAACTTTAAACTATTTGAGAGAAGTTGATGGTGATTACTTTGTAATAGGACATAGTGATAAAGTTCTTACAAAGGAAGAATTTATGGCTGTTATAGACAAAAATTTATGCAATATAAATGAATATGAAAAACAAATACTAGAGCTTTTAGATCAACCGCTTACCAAAGAAAATCTTCTTGAAAATTTAACTGTTTTAAATGAATTAACTATGGACTTTAATGAGTATTATATAAATCTTGCATCAGTATCTGCATTTATTTCGTATTTGTACAATAAAAATTTGCTTGAATATTCTCTTGAAGATGGAAATTTATATTATTTTAAAAAGCCTCAATAAAGTTCTATAGGAATGTAAAGGCATGGAAATTAGGCTAAAGGAATTGTCGATTTATGATAGTACAGAAATATTTGCAATGATTAAGGAAATTGGACCTGGAGAGAATGGTTTTATAAACGAGGGATATCGTATAAGTTATAGTGAATTTAGAAGTTATTTGGAAGGAAATTTTGAGTTATCAAAGGGTACAAATTTAAGTTCAAGATATGTGCCGCAGACTATTTATTGGCTTTATGTAGATTATAGACCTGTAGGAATGGGTAAGCTTAGGCACTCTTTGAATGACAGCTTAAAAAAAGTTGGTGGACATATAGGGTATGCCATAAGACCATCAGAACGTGGAAAAGGATATGGAAATATCATTTTAAGAGAACTTTTAAAAAGGGCAAAGGAAAAGGGAATAGATAAAGTATTTATAACATGCATTGAAAGCAATATACCATCAAGAAAAATTATAGAAATTAACAATGGCAAGCTTCAGGATATATTTCATGGCATTTGTAGATATTGGATTTATGTGTGAAAGGGAGTATACCAACCACACTAAGAAATGTGAAGTAAGTGCATCGCATTACACGGTGTTTAAGGAAAGTTTTTCTCCGCTTCTCTGCGAGAAATTCGTTGTAAACATAGTTGATAAATAAAAAATAAAGGTAATATATGGTGTAAAAATTTAATTGGCTACAAAGATTCACACCAAAATTCCGTAGGTACGGAGGAATTTTTTCCTTGCACAACTGTGGTAGCGAAGTAACAATGCTTAAGGAACAGTTTAAAAAAGCTCTAATAAATCTTGATAAAAAAATCCTAAAATCCTTAGATGTTTCAATTTGTTTGAGCCAAAAGCGAGTTATTGAAACATCTTAGGATTTTAGGATTTTTTATCTTAGATTTATAGAACTTTTTTAATGTGACGAAGTATTGTTACTTTGCATTGTTTTTATTAAACTTCAAATTTAGAAGCCATCTCATTAATTTTTTTAGAAAGCTCAGAAGCCTTTTGAGATTGTTTGGCCATGTGCTCTAAGGCTAGACTAGTTTCTGTAATACTTGCGAGTATTTCTTCAGAATTTGAAGAAGATTCCTCAGAAGCAGAGGATATATTTAAAACAATAGGATTTACATTTGATATATTGTCTTTTATAGAAATAGACGAAGTTGATATTTTATTGGACATTTCAGATATAAACTGAGCATCTTCTTCATACTGATTACCAACATCTGTTATCATTTTATAGTCACTCATAATTTGTGAATTTATAAATTCAAGTATATCGTTAGCATGACCGGCTAAATTATCTGTAACTGCTATAGCTTTCTCTACATTTGATTTTATTTTGGCTACAGTGCTGTTTGATTGCTCTGCAAGAGCTCTAACTTCTTCAGCAACAACTACAAATCCTTTTCCAGCTTCGCCAGCACGTGCTGCTTCTATGGATGCGTTAAGGGCTAGCAAATTTGTTTGTTCTGATATTTCCTCAATGTCTTGGGCCATATTGTTTATTTCATTTACAATTTTGATATCAGCTATTGCTTTTTTTACTTGAGATTTTTTCGCAGAATACAAATTCATTACATTCTTTGATGAACTATCCGTTTTTGCTTTAATGTCGGCGGCTCTATTCATTATTTCGGAGGAAATTTTACTGCTATCTACAGCTTTATTACTAAGTTCAATGGATTGCTTGTTAATTTCATTTGTGGATGAACTTACATCACTTGTAGCAGTGTTAAGCTTTATGCTGCCATTTGATATTAATTCAGCAGATTCTTTTATGCTGAACATATTAGCAGAAACCTCTTCCATTGAAGCAGTTAAATCTTCACTGGAGGATCCTAAAACTTTCATATCATTTGTAAGTTCGAAAATAAGATTTCTCATGCTTTCAGTAGCTATATTTAAGGATTTTCCCATAGTTCCAATTTCATCGTCATAGTTTACTTCTATTTTATGAGTAAGATCTCCTTTAGATAAACTATTGGCAAAATCTATAACACTGTTTATTCTCTTTTTTAGCCATATAGACATTATAGTTCCTAGTATGGACAATAGCACAGCGGCAATTACTATAATTATAACTTGTACAGCAAAGGAATATGTATAAACCTTTTTATTTGAAATTGAAACGCTTTTGGCGAGATTTGTATTATCCCTTATTACGGTATTTAAAGCAGAAATAAGCTGATCTCTTATGCCCATGTAATCTTGAGAATATGTTTCAGATGCAGAGCTATAGTCACCACCTTCTGCGGCTTTGCATATTTTATCTCGAACATCTTTATAGTCAGATAAGAGTCTTTTTACTTCTGCTAAATCTTCTTTTTCTTTTTGAGATAGGTTACCAGTTGTCTCAAATTGATTTAAGGTATTACTGCTTACTTCAAAAAGATTCTGAAGATTATTTTCAGAAGAACTTATATCATTTTTAAAGTTTGGGTTTATAATGTGTTCCATATTCGATAAGCCTAAATTTATATTATTTTGTATGGAATATAGATTTTCAAGGCTCAGCAAGTTATTGTTGTACATGCTGTTGGTATTATTGTTCATTGTTTTCATATTTACAATTCCTATAATTCCAACTAATATTAGAAACAAAATACTTATTATGTTTAGGGCAATCAATTTTTGGGATATCTTGATTTTTTTTAACATATGTAAATACACCTCTTAAATTTTTATGGGGATAAAATTTTATACCAATGAAATATGTTTACAACCATTTAAATCTTATAGCTTAACTTCTATTTTGTCAATATTATGGTGGAAAAAATAGATATATATCTATATACTATACTTTTGTGTATATTTATGTTAAAATATATGTCGAATGGTAAAAAATTAAGTAATTATGTAAAACATAAAGGGTTAATATAAGAAGTGTAAAATAAGAATTTGCTTTTTTATGCTATATATAAACAACATGGAAGATTTAAATTCATAATACTAAATTTATACTGTTAAATTATAGCTTATACCAGAGCACAATTGACAGAGTACAGTGAAGGTGAATTTGCCTTTCATTTTTCTCAGGCAAATCATAGAACTTAATAGCCTCAGCTGCGCTGAACACTATGTTTTATGCCATGCGCAAGGATTAAGTCTTAGATTTTTCCAAGCGATAACGGAGAAAAATCATCATTAACTGTCCTCTGTCAATTGTACTCTGTACTCTAAGTGAAATTTTAGATTTATGGGATAAATTTGGTGTTAGTCATTTCAAACTTTCAAGTTGTCTATCTATAATAAATGGCTGACATTGAAATTTAATTTACATAAGTATTTAAGTATAATCCCCATGAGCTATAAAACATATAAGTTAAAATGGCAGCCTCATATATAAGAATATGCAGCTAAGCCAGTTCAGGATAATGTATAACATTTGTATTTATGGTTAGTATGTATATTTATAGACTACATAAAGCGAGGTGTATTTCGTTGAACGTTGGCAGCATTGTGAGAATAGAAGATAATAATGAATGGAAAGGCTTATACGGTATAGTTAAATATAAGAATGATAATGAGTCGTATATCTTTTGCATTCAAAACCCCTGTTATCTTTACAAAGCTACAGAAAAAAACAATATAGTAGTTATGTAAGTAAAATTACTAAAGATAAACCACTTTGAAACTTGAAATTTATGTGTACCAAAATGTCGTTTTCTTGGCATTATGGTACACATGAATTTCAATATTTAAAGCGGTTTATCTATATTGTCTTTCATGACAAGCGTAGAGCATATAACTCAAACTCAAGGTTTGATGTTATATGCTCTATTTTTTATGAAATCACAAAAAAATATATTCTTAAATATAATATAGTGACTTATGTATGCAAAATTATTTTTAAGGTGTGATTAAGGTGAAAAACAAAAAAATATTATTAACGGGTGGAGCAGGCTTTATTGGATCACAATTATGCACAGAGTTATCAGAGGATAATGAAATATTAATATATGATAGTTTCAAAAGAAATGCAATAAAAAACACAGCTTTAGCTGGTAAAAAGAATGTAACTTTGGTTAAGGGAGATATCTTAGACTTTCTATTTTTAAAAAAGGTTGTGGATAAATTTAAACCGGATATTATCATTCATCTTGCAGCAATAGCCGGTATAGATACAGTAATTAAAGAACCTGTAAATACTATGAAGGTTAATATGATAGGAACCTTTAATATACTGGAAGCTGTTAAAGAATACTCAAATAGTATAGAGCGCTTTATTGATTTTTCTACTAGTGAAGTTTTTGGTGTTTATGCTTACAAAGTAAATGAAAGCAGCACAACGAACTTGGCACCTGTGGGGGAAGCTAGATGGACCTATTCTGTAAGTAAGCTTGCTGCTGAGCATCTTACAAATAGTTATTATAAAGAATATGGTCTTAAAACTGTAACTGTAAGACCATTTAATATATATGGACCAGGTCAGGTAGGAGAAGGAGCAATTCATGAATTTGTGGCAAGAGCTATAAAAAATGAAACAATTAAAGTCCATGGAGATGGAGATCAAATAAGATCCTGGTGCTATATAGACGATTTTATAGATGGAATTAAATTATGCCTTCAGAATGATAAGGCAATAGGCAATTCATTTAATATAGGTAATCCTAAAGGTACTATAACCATAGGTATGTTAGCACAGCTTGTAAAACAGGTGGCAAATTCTAAATCCCAAATTATATATGTGCCTAAAAATTATGAGGATGTTGAGTTAAGAGTGCCAAGTATAGAAAAGGCAGTAAAGCTGCTTGGCTTTAGCCCTAAATATGATTTGATGAAAGGATTAAACAAAACAATAGAATGGTATAGGAGAATGAAAGATGATTAGATTATCGCTTCCATATATAACAGAAGATGAAATAAAAGAAGTAACAGAAGTTTTAAATTCAAGGTATCTGGTTCAGGGAGAAAAGGTAAAGCAATTTGAGAAAGTTATTTCAAGTTATCTTAAGGTCAAGTATTGTATAGCTGTAAGTAGTGGAACAGCTGCACTTCACCTTGCACTTTTAGCCATAGGTATAAAAAAGGGAGATGAAATTATTGTACCGGATTTTACGTTCCCAGCCACAGCAAATTCAGTTGAGCTTACAGGAGCAAATACAAAATTTGTGGATATAAATCTGGATAGTTTTTGTATAGACGAAGATAAGCTTGAAGAAAAAATAACAGAAAAAACCAGAGCAATTATTCCTGTGCAGGAATTTGGACAGAGTGCCGATATGGATAAAATAATGGATATAGCACGCAGGTATAAATTAAGGGTAATAGAAGATGCAGCCTGTGCTTTAGGAGCAGAGTATAAAGGTAAAAAGGTAGGAACTATAGGGGATATAGGATGTTTTAGTTTTCATGCAAGAAAGCCAATTACTACAGGTGAAGGTGGAATCCTTGTAACCAATGATGAAGAAATAGCAAAAAAGGTTGAAATTTTGAGAAATCATGGAGAAGAAATTATAAATGGAAAAGTGGATTTTGTCGAAGCTGGATTTAACTATAGAATGACAGATATTCAGGCTGCTATAGGAATAGCACAAATGAAAAAAATTAAAGAAATGATGGATTATAGAAGACAAATTGCTTATGAATATAATAAATTTTTAAAGGATGAAGCCCTACTAACCTTTCCATGTGAAAAGAATTATGGCAGACACATTTATCAAACCTATCATATTCTTCTTAATAAGAGCATAAATAGGGAGTTTGTAAAGGGAAAATTAAAAGAGAAGGGAATAGAAAGCAATTTGGGAGCTTATGCTGTACACTGCCAGAGCTATTATAGGAATAAGTATAAATTTAACGATAAGGATTTTCAAAATTCTATATACGCATATGAAAATGGTCTGGCACTTCCAATGTATCAGGAGCTTGATTTGAAAGAAATAAAATTTATATGTGACTGTATAAAAAAATCAATATTATGGAGTGATAAAAATAAAATTTGAAGATGAATTTAAAAATTATACTCACAGCAAAAGAGAAGAGATGTATAAAAACTGGAATAGGGTTTTACCAACTAATGAGTTATTTTTTGATAGATGGGAAAAAGCAAAATATTTAAATTGTGGAGAGGGAAGCAGCATATATGATACTAGTATTATAATGGGTAAGGTTATCATTGGAAAAAATGTCTGGATTGGACCCTTCACCATGATAGAAGGAATTAATGGGAAGGTTGAAATAGGTGATAATTGTAATATTAGTACAGGAGTTAATATATATACCCATGATTCCTCAATGCATGTAGTGAGTGGTGGAAAGCTACCATTTAAAAAAGGTGATGTGCACATCGGTAAGAACACCTATATAGGGAGTATGTCTGTAATAAAGCAAAATATTATAATAGGTGATAATTGTATAATAGGTGCAAATAGTTTTGTAAACAAGAATATACCAGATAATAGTGTTGCTTTTGGTATACCTATAAAAGTTGTAGGTGAGGTAATAAATGAAGCAGGTGACTATAAGATAAAATATTTTAATAGTGAGGATTAAAGGTGAAGTTCAATGAAAAAAAAGGTGGCTTTTTTTGTTAAAGAAGGATTAGACAGTTTTCTTTCAGATATAATAGCAGAAATTTCAGGCGAATATGAAGTTAAAAAAATCATTGTTACAGCTTATAATCAAATTAATGAGGGGGTGCAGTGGGCAGACATTTGTTGGTTTGAATGGTGTGATGATCTCGTAATATATGGAAGTAAGCTTCAAGAAGCTAAAGAAAAAAAGATTATATGTAGACTCCATAGTTATGAGGCATTTTCAGACTATCCTTCAAATGTAAATTGGAAGAATGTAGATAAGCTTATATTTGTATCTAGCTATATAAGGGATTTTTCTGTTAAAAGATTTAATTTAGATATAAGTAAAACTGAAGTAATTGAAAATGGAATAGACTTATCAAAATACAAGTTTAAGAATAGAAATGCAGGCTTTAATATAGCTTATGTAGGATATATTAATTACAAAAAAGGACCAATGCTGCTTTTACACTCTTTTAAAGCTATTTATGATAAGAATAATAAATACAAACTATATATTGCAGGAAACTTTCAAGATTATAGAGATATCTTGTATTTTCAGCAGATGATAAAAGAATTTTCAATTGAGAATAATGTAATATATGATGGTTGGCAGGAGGATTTAGATAAATGGCTGGAAGATAAGAATTATATTTTATGCACCAGTATTTTAGAATCACAGAATATGAGCATTATGCAGGCTATGGCTAAAGGTATAAAGCCTATAGTGCACAATTTTGTTGGGGCTAAAACAATATATCCTAAGGAATATGTATGGAATACCATAAGCGAAGCAGTTCAAATGTTTCTTGAGGATAAATATACTTCTAAGGAATACAGGGATTTTATTGAATATAATTATTCCTTAAGTAGACAAATCATGAAAATCAAAAAGCTAATAAAGGCTGAGGACAATAATAAAATAGATCTACTAAAAAATAAATTTAAAGAAAATTGCGACGATATAGCAAATTCGGAAAGGCTATTTAATTTTCTGCTTGATAATAATATGGAGAAGGAATATATGAAGTGCATATCAGAATGGTTTGTGAGAAGCAGATATGATTATACCAGTAAGTTTAACTATTATTATGGAAATATGTATAGAAAGTTTAACAGCTACGGTAGATTTAAATATATAAATGACGATTCATATAAGAAAATGGAGCTCATTGGAGAAGAATTTTGCAGCAAATACTATGACCAATATTTTAAAAATACAGATAAAAATGTAAAAAATAAAAATACGCTTTTTATATTAAATGGGTTGGATTTAAAGCAGAGTGTTATTCAGTTTTTTATAAATTATTTAAATAAAATCGATGGAGCTGAATATAACTACTCAGTATTAAGCCTTTTAAATAAAGCTGAGTTTAATAATGCCAAGGAAAGCATAGAGTGTTTTTCTAAATTAAATATAAATTTATTAGTGCCTAAAGGGACGACTATAGAAGATAAAATGAGAGAATTTTATAATTTTATAAGAGAGAATAATATTAACTACTGCGTTTATTCGTCCATTTATTATGCACCAGTAGGTGTTTTAATATTTCCACTGCTAAAGAAGCTATGTAAAGCTGTAGGACTGATGCAGTTTCAACAACCGGAACCATATTTTGATGGAAAGGTTGATTTTGTTTATGCCTATATGA
This sequence comes from Clostridium neuense, assembly GCF_045310695.1. Taxonomy (NCBI): domain Bacteria; kingdom Bacillati; phylum Bacillota; class Clostridia; order Eubacteriales; family Clostridiaceae; genus Clostridium; species Clostridium neuense. The sequence goes on along the minus strand of NZ_JBJIAA010000009.1, from coordinate 9,554 downwards.
AAAAGGATAACTGCTGCAAAAATATTTTTGATGCTATATCACCTATAAATACAGATAAGGTGGATAACAACCTTAATATAAGAGATTTACTTCATGTTGATAATGATAAGAAGGTAATAGTATCTGTTGGAAGGAGTATGAAGTATAAAAGTGAATTGTTTTGGAAATTTGTAATAAAGCTTGTTTCTGAAATAGATAATGTGTGCTTTGCGGTTTTTGGATGTGAATATGGTGAATTTAAAAAATATGTACCAGAAGTTTTTTTATTAAATAAAAGTATATTTTTTTTAGGATTTAATTTAAATGCTTCATCTTATTTAAAAAGCTGTGATTTTTATTTGAATTCATACAATATACCAGGTGGGTATGCGGTTGAAGAAGCATATTATGCAGGACTGCCTATAATAACCTTTTGCGAAAATGAAGAAGATGGTAAGGCATTCGATTCAATGATTGCGGGATATTACACCATATCATATTTATACAAGGATGCAGATAAAATATTTCCAAGGGTAGATGATTTTGAAGCTTTATTTGCTTTTGCTAAAAATTTAATAAAGGACGATGAATATAGAAATTATGTTCAAAGCAATAGAGCCATTGATAATAAAGAATTAAGCTTTAGTAGTTTTGTAAGTAGATTTGAAAAATATATTGATGAGCATAGTAGAAAATAGCAAAATTTTTAACAAAAACTCTTTAGATAAATATAATATATAATACCATGTATTCTATGATATGGGTATTAACTGAATTTTCTATTAAAGGAGTGCTTTATTTTGCAAAGTAAGGAAAAATTAATAAACAAGATTAAGAATAAAACATCAGTAGTTGGTGTAATAGGATTAGGTTATGTAGGACTTCCGCTTGCTGTACAAACTTCAGTCAAAGGATATAAAGTAATAGGCTTTGATGTTCAACAAAAGAAGGTTGATATGGTTAATTCAGGAGAAAATTATATAGATGATATAAAGAATGAAGTGTTTAAGGAAGTAGTGGATAGTGGTAAACTTACAGCTACTTCTGATTTTAAATATATAGACAATGCAGATGTTATTTTAATATGTGTGCCAACGCCTCTTGATAAACATCAACAGCCAGATATAAGTTATGTTAAAGCTTCAACGGAAGCTGTTGCAGCCAATATGCATAAAAATATGCTTATAATACTGGAAAGTACCACTTATCCTGGTACCACAGAAGAACTTGTTATGCCAACACTTGAGCAAAAATTAACATTAAAATGTGAGAGTGATTTTTACCTTGCGTTTTCTCCAGAAAGAGTTGATCCGGGTAATTTGCTGTATAAAACTAAAAATACACCTAAAGTAGTTGGTGGAATAGGTAGTGTAAGCACTGAACTAGCGGCTTTATTTTATAGAAATATACTTGAAAGTGAAGTTTATAAGGTTTCAAGCCCTAAGGTTGCAGAAATGGAAAAAATTCTTGAAAACACCTATAGAAATATTAATATTGGTTTAATAAACGAAATGGCGATTATTTGTAATAAAATGAACATTAATATATGGGAAGTTATAGAAGCAGCAAAAACAAAACCATATGGTTTTCAGGCATTTTATCCGGGTCCGGGACTGGGTGGACACTGTATACCTCTAGACCCGTACTATCTTACCTGGAAGGCTAAAGAATACGATTATCATACTAGGCTTATAGAAACCTCTGGTGAAATAAATAACTATATGCCTCAGTATATTTTGGAGAGGGCTGTAAAAATATTAAATAAATTTGGTAAAGCTTTAGTTAATTCAAAGATTTTAATATTAGGAGTAGCTTATAAAAAGGATATAGATGATTACAGAGAGAGTCCATCAATTAGAATAATAGAAAAATTTAAAGAAGAAGGTGCTAAAGTAGAGTTTTATGATCCGTATATTCCTATGTACAAATATAACGGAGGAGAATATACGGGAATAGAGCTTACTAAAGAAGTCTTGGAGGATAGTGATCTTGTAATTATAACTACTGCTCATAGTAATTATGACTACAATTTTATACAAAAATACTCTAAGTATGTTTTTGACACCAGAAATGCAACGAGCGATGTTTTAGATAAATATAATATTGAATTATTATAAAAATATTTTAACACATCTGTATATTAATAACTATAATATAATGAAGCTAAAAATTGCTTTACTTGGAACAGAAATAGGGAGTGATAAACTATGGCAAATAGCATAGTGTTTCAAAACTCTGCTAGCCAGCTAAAAACACAGATATATGGATTGAATGCCGGTAAAGCTACACCGGTAGAAGTTGATGCAAATGGAAGACTAATTGTTTCTGGTATTGGAAGCTTAAGTAGAATAAGTGGAATTGGAACTGTGGACAAATTAGGAACGGTAGGAACAGTAGCGAAATTAAGTTTGATAGGAACAATAGATAGATTAATTTCTGTGGCAACAATCGGAAGAGTTTCTGGGGTTGGCACAGTAGCAAGGTTGAGCTCAGTAGGCACAATAGCTAGATTAGCCTCAGTAGCAACAATAAGTAGAATCGGTGGAGTCGGAACAGTAACGAGATTAAGTTCAGTAGGAACAATAGATAGATTAGCTTCTGTTGCAACAATCGGACGAGTAGCTGGAGTTGGAACAGTATCAAGATTGAGCTCAGTAGGCACAATAGATAGATTAGCATCAGTAGCAACAATAAGTAGAATCGGTGGAGTTGGAACAGTAGCAAGATTAAGTTCGGTAGGCACAATAGATAGATTAGCTTCTGTTGCAACAATCGGACGAGTAGCTGGAGTTGGAACAGTAGCAAGATTGAGCTCAGTAGGCACCATAGATAGATTAGCATCAGTAGCAACAATAAGTAGAATCGGTGGAGTTGGAACAGTATCAAGATTGAGCTCAGTAGGAACAATAGATAGATTAGCTTCAGTTGCAACAATCGGAAGAGTTGCCGGAGTTGGAACAGTAGCAAGATTAAGTTCAGTAGGGACAATAGATAGATTAGCATCAGTAGCAACAATCGGAAGAGTTGCTGGAGTCGGAACAGTAACGAGATTAAGCTCAGTAGGAACAATAGATAGATTAGCTTCTGTAGCAACAATCGGAAGAGTTGCTGGAGTCGGAACAGTAACGAGATTAAGCTCAGTAGGAACAATAGATAGATTAGCCTCAGTAGCGACAATAAGTAGAATCGGTGCAGTAGGCACAGTAGCAAGATTAAGTTCAGTAGGAACCATAGATAGGTTGGCATCAGTAGCAACAATCGGAAGAGTTGCTGGAGTTGGAACAGTAGCAAGATTAAGTTCAGTCGGAACAATAGATAGATTAGCCTCAGTAGCAACAATAAGTAGAATCGGTGCAGTAGGAACAATAACAAGATTAAGTTCAGTGGGCACCATAGATAGATTAGCATCAGTAGCAACAATCGGAAGAGTTGCTGGAGTCGGAACAGTAGCAAGATTAAGTTCGGTAGGCACAATAGATAGATTAGCCTCAGTAGCAACAATAAGTAGAATCGGTGGAGTTGGAACAGTAGCAAGATTGAGTTCAGTGGGCACAATAGATAGATTAGCATCAGTAGCAACAATCGGACGAGTAGCTGGAGTCGGAACAGTAGCAAGATTAAGTTCAGTAGGAACTATAGATAGATTAGCCTCAGTAGCAACAATAAGTAGAATCGGTGCAGTAGGAACAGTAACAAGATTGAGTTCAGTAGGCACCATAGATAGATTAGCTTCTGTAGCAACAATCGGAAGAGTTGCCGGAGTTGGAACAGTAGCAAGATTAAGTTCAGTAGGAACAATAGATAGATTAGCTTCTGTTGCAACAATAAGTAGAATCGGTGCAGTAGGAACAGTAACGAGATTGAGTTCAGTAGGAACTATAGATAGATTAGCCTCAGTAGCAACAATCGGAAGAGTTGCCGGAGTTGGAACAGTAGCAAGATTGAGCTCAGTAGGCACAGTAGCAAGATTAAGCTCGGTCGGCACCATAGATAGATTAGCTTCTGTAGCAACAATAAGTAGAATCGGTGCAGTCGGAACAGTAACGAGATTGAGTTCAGTGGGCACAATAGATAGATTAGCATCAGTAGCAACAATCGGAAGAATTGCTGGAGTCGGCACAGTAACAAGATTAAGTTCAGTAGGCACAATAGATAGATTAGCATCAGTAGCAACAATTGGAAGAGTAGCTGGAGTCGGAACAGTAGCAAGATTGAGCTCAGTAGGCACAATAGATAGATTAGCTTCTGTTGCAACAATAAGTAGAATTGGTGCAGTTGGAACAGTAGCAAGATTGAGTTCAGTGGGCACCATAGATAGATTAGCATCAGTAGCAACAATCGGACGAGTAGCTGGAGTCGGAACAGTAGCAAGATTAAGCTCGGTCGGCACCATAGATAGATTAGCTTCTGTAGCAACAATAAGTAGAATCGGTGCAGTCGGAACAGTAACGAGATTGAGTTCAGTGGGCACCATAGATAGATTAGCATCAGTAGCAACAATCGGACGAGTAGCTGGAGTCGGAACAGTAGCAAGATTAAGTTCGGTAGGCACAATAGATAGATTAGCATCAGTAGCAACAATCGGACGAGTAGCTGGAGTCGGAACAGTAGCAAGATTAAGTTCAGTAGGAACAATAGATAGATTAGCATCAGTAGCAACAATAAGTAGAATCGGTGCAGTCGGAACAGTAACAAGATTGAGTTCAGTGGGCACAATAGATAGATTAGCCTCAGTAGCAACAATCGGAAGAGTTGCCGGAGTTGGAACAGTAGCAAGATTGAGCTCAGTAGGCACAATAGATAGATTAGCTTCTGTTGCAACAATAAGTAGAATTGGTGCAGTAGGAACAGTAACGAGATTGAGTTCAGTAGGAACAATAGATAGATTAGCATCAGTAGCAACAATCGGAAGAGTTGCTGGAGTCGGAACAGTAGCAAGATTGAGTTCAGTAGGCACAATAGATAGATTAGCTTCTGTTGCAACAATAAGTAGAATTGGTGCAGTTGGAACAGTAGCAAGATTGAGTTCAGTAGGAACAATAGATAGATTAGCCTCAGTAGCAACAATCGGAAGAGTTGCTGGAGTCGGAACAGTAGCAAGATTAAGTTCAGTAGGAACAATAGATAGATTAGCCTCAGTAGCAACAATAAGTAGAATCGGTGCAGTCGGAACAGTAACAAGATTGAGTTCAGTGGGCACCATAGATAGATTAGCCTCAGTAGCAACAATCGGACGAGTAGCTGGAGTCGGAACAGTAGCAAGATTGAGTTCAGTAGGCACCATAGATAGATTAGCTTCTGTTGCAACAATTGGAAGAGTAGCTGGAGTAGGCACAGTAGCAAGATTAAGTTCAGTAGGAACCATAGATAGGTTGGCATCAGTAGCAACAATCGGACGAGTAGCTGGAGTTGGAACAGTAGCAAGATTAAGTTCAGTAGGGACAATAGATAGATTAGCATCAGTAGCAACAATTGGAAGAGTAGCTGGAGTCGGCACAGTAACGAGATTAAGCTCAGTTGGCACAATAACAAGATTAGAAGCAATTGGTACCCTAAGTGCAGTTGGAACTTTGAGTGGCATAAGTTCAACAGTACAAGTTGATTTAATTAACAGAGGATTTTATTCAACTATTCAAACTAGAAGTTTGACATCTGCTACTCCGACATGGTTTGGATTAATTGATGTATCACGTTTTTCAGATACGTCATGGTATATTACAAAAAATCCATCAGTAGGACCTGTAACTGTAAGACTTGGAGCAACTCCTAGCATGAGAAGTAATGGTGATGTTACAACAACGTATCCTTTAGCATTGATTAATGAGACTGCTACTCTTGTTGGTACTACTCCTAAAATTATAACAAACGATTATTATATGAAGTATATTGCTGTAAGAGCATCAAGCACTGAAGCATCAGCAGGTACTCCTCAAAATGTTACTATTGTATTTAATGGTAGAGTTTAATAAAAAAAGCAATTTTATAGAATTGATTCATTTTAACTAAATTACGATACCTCACATAACAATGTGAGGTACCACTTTTTAGAGTAACTTAAATGGAGGTATTTAGGTTTTATATATTTTATAAAGTTCTATTAAGAGTAGTTATAGGAATTGTGTATAGCTTAAGGAGGGGTATATTTCATGAAAAATGAAATAAGTTTATGCATGATTGTAAAAAATGAAGAAAAGTATTTGTCACAATGCCTCAATAGTGTAAAAGATATAGTAGATGAAATAATTGTAGTTGATACAGGCTCCACTGATAAAACTGTAGATATAGCTAAAAGCTTTGGAGCAAAATTATATTATTTTAAATGGAATAATAACTTTAGTGAAGCGAGAAATATATCTTTAAAATATGCTACTAAGGATTGGATACTGATAATGGATGCTGACGATGAATTTTGTAATGAAGATAAGATTAAATTTAGAGAATTGTTGCAGCAATTGAATGAAAATATGATTTACTATTTTGAAACTTTAAATTACTGCGGCGATATACCTAATAATTCTAATATTAGTGTAAATTTAAATCCTAGATTGTTTAAAAATAATTATGGCTTTTTTTATGAGGGAAAAGTTCATAATCAACTTATGAATAACAGTCATGTGTGTAGTGGAGCAAGTTGTGCAATAAGAGTATATCACTATGGTTATCTTGAAAGTACTGTAAAGGATAAAGACAAAAGAAATAGAAATATAACTCTTTTAAAAGATCAAATAAGTAAAGATCCCAACGATAGCTATGCTTATTTTAATCTTGGAAATGAGTACTACGCTTTAGGCGATAACGAAAAAGCATTAGAGTGTTATCTAAAATCTTATGAGGATTTTAGTTTAGATAAAGGATATTCATTTGTATTAATGATTAAGATGATTATTGCAAATATAGATTTAAAAAGATATGATGAAGCTCTTAAATTAGCGGATAAGGCGGCAGAATACTATAGTATGTCTACAGATATATATTATTTAAAAGGTCTTATATATGAAATTCAAGGTAGGTATACTTTGGCAATAAGAGCTCTTGAAGAGTGCATTAAAATAGCTAATCCGCCCTCTGAATATAAATTTATATATGGGACAGAAAGCTTTAAATCTTTATATGAGCTTGCAAATATTTATATGAAGCTCAAGGATTATACGAGTGCTTTTAAATACTATGAAGATACAATAAGGGTAAAGCGAGATTCTGTAGAATGTATTTACAACATTTGCCATATATTAAAAGAAGAAAAGCGCCCTATAAAAGAAATTAAAGCTATAATTGAGGGTCTTTTTTCAGAATATCCTAAGGCTTATCAAATTATAGCAGATGTTCTTTTTAATGAGGGATATTATGAGGATGCCCTTGAATATGAGAAAAAATGTGAAGACGCAGGAATAGAAAATGAAGATTTAAAAATGTTTAAGTCAAATTGCTTTTTAAGGACTAAAAACTATGATGAATGCGTAAAAATGAACAGCATAACACAAGAAAGTCCTTATTATTTTCAATTCTTAACTAATAAAGTCATAGCATTTGTTTTAAAAGAGCAGTATGATGAGGCAAAAAAGGTCTTAGAAAATATTAAAGGTGAGGAAAGCAAAAAAGAAGTGCAGGTATATGAGCAGTTTATAAATTTATTTATGGGAAAAGAAACTAAGATATTGTCAGAAGATGAAAAAGAAAAAGGATATACAAATACAATTTTTAAGATTTGTGAAGTTTTGCTAATAAATAAGGAGCTCGACAAATTTGAACTGTCTCTGGAATTACTAAATTTAATAAGCGACAAGGATGTTCTTAATATTTTGGCTAAGATATATTACAAACATGGGTATGTTGAAATGGCTAAAAATGAAATATTAAGATCTATAAAAATTTTTGATGTTTATGATAATTATGGACTAGATATATTGAGAGAAATATGAATAAAAACAGGTGAGAGGTTTTGAGGAGTTATTTAAATAAAATCTTTCACCTATAGATAAACCGTTTCAGTTACTGAAATTCATGTGAACCTCAATGTTCAAAAGATGGCATTTTGGTACAAATAAATTTCAAGTTTCAGAGTGGTTTATCTTTAGTTAATTTGATATTATAGTACATAATTTTGTATACTATTAATATATAGAAAAATCATGTGTAGGGAGGGATGAATTTTGCAATCAGGTAAATTTAGAAGAGTAGCCGCTAATAATGAAAATCCTTTATGGAATAACTATGTAAGAAGATGTGAAGATGCTTATGGAAGGAGTTCCGAAATAGTAAGTGATTTTGAAAAAGACTATAGTAGGATTTTAAATTGTACAGCTTATAGAAGATTAAAACATAAAACTCAAGTTTTTTTTGCGACAAATCACGATCATATATGTACTAGAATAGAGCATGTAAATCATGTTGCTGCTGTAAGTTACAGTATAGCAAAATTTATGGGACTTAACACAGAATTATCTAATGCTATTGCTATTGGACATGATTTGGGACATGCACCCTTTGGACATGAAGGAGAGAGAATACTACGAGATATAATAAAAAAAGAAATAAGCGGTACATACTGGCATGAAAAAAATAGTCTTAAATTTGTAGATGAACTTGAAACAATAACTGATCAAATGGGAAATGAAGAAAATCTAAATTTAACTTATGCAGTGAGGGACGGAATCATAAGTCACTGCGGTGAGGTTAATGAAAATTCATTGTTTCCAAGGCAAGAATATATTGATTTAAATGAAATATCAAGACCAAATGAATATGCACCTTATACCTGGGAAGGATGTGTTGTAAAAATATCAGATAAGATATCCTATCTTGGAAGGGATATAGAAGATGCACTTACCCTCAAAATACTATCAATAAAAAAAATCAAGGAATTAAAAAAAATGGTAAGTGAATTTGCAACGGTTAATGTAGAAAATATAAATAATACCTTCTTTATGAATAAATTTACTATAGACCTGTGTGAAAATAGTTCTATTGAAGAAGGGCTTAGGTTTTCGAATAAATGCCTTCAACTTTTAAACTCTATAAAGGAATTTAATTACGAAAACATATATAACAATAAAAGATTACAAGCTTTTAAGGAATATGTAAGGCTTATAATTAAATCTATATACGGTGTGCTTATAAATTTTTATACAGATTCTAATATTTTCAAAGAACTTGAAGCAGCAAGAAGGGACTATCCAAATCTCATCCATTCTTTTAAGGATTGGCTTATTAAGTATTCTATTAGTAAAGATAATATACTTAGACCTAAAAACTACAATAATAAGCAAATATACAACATTGACACTAAGGAAGGATACACAAGAGCAGTTGTTGATTACATAACCGGAATGACCGATAATTTTGCCATAAAAATTTTCCAAGAACTCATAAAATTTGAGTAATCATACACGGGGTTTGGGCTTCAGCCCATTATCCTTCTATAACCATAATAAATAATTCTGTAAATTAAGGCAGGAAATTTAGAAAAGCACTAAAGTATATACACGGGGTTTGGGCTTCCAATGTCATCAACTTAAGAAACCTTACAATAAATTGAAGTGATATAAAATTTGATTTAAAAATTACTTTGCTAAAAA